>JAYEMI010000059.1:0-9387 GCA_034718015.1 Campylobacterota bacterium
TTCCGTCTTTACTGTATCCGAAAAATTCAAGATACCAATCGACAAAGTTATTTATACCTTCTTGAATAGTCGTTTCTGGTTTATAATCTAAATCTGATATTAAGTCACTAACATCTGCATAAGTACTTGGTACGTCTCCTAATTGAATAGGGAGCATATTCTTTTTGGCTTTTTTACCTAATTTATTTTCTAATGCTTCTATAAAGTCCATTAATTTTACAGGATTATTATTTCCTATATTATATATTTTATATGGTGCTGATGATGCTGATTGGTCTCTGTGATCCCATTTACTATTTGCTTTTCGTGGGTTGTCATTTACTCTAATAATACCTTCTACAATATCATCTATGTATGTAAAGTCTCTTTGCATATTTCCATGATTAAATACATCTATAGATTTACCCTCAATGATAGCTTTTGTAAATAGATACAATGCCATATCTGGTCGTCCCCATGGTCCATAAACAGTAAAAAATCTTAGTCCTGTAGTAGGGATGTTATAAAGGTGACTATAAGTATGTGCCATTAATTCATTTGATTTTTTACTTGCTGCATATAAACTCATAGGATGGTCAACATTTGCTTGTGTACTAAATGGCTGCTCTTCATTTAGCCCATAAACAGAACTACTACTTGCATAAGAAAGGTTTTTGATTTTATTATACCTACAAGCTTCTAAAATATTTAAAAATCCTATAATATTACTATCCATATAGGTATGCGGATTTGTAAGTGAATATCTCACTCCTGCTTGAGCTGCAAGATTTATAACCGTATCAAACTTTTCACTTTCAAAAAGCATATCTATATTTTCTCTATCTTCAAGGTTGAGTTTTATAAATTTATAGTTTGGATTGATTCTAGATGTTATCATCTCATTATATAAAATATCTTTCCCATCCTCAAGGTTTTTAATGATTCCACCTCTTTGAAGTCTTCCATATTTTACATTAAGATCATAATAGTCATTGATATTATCAAGACCGACTACTTCATCATCTCTATCTAAAAGTTTGATAACTAAATGACTACCTATAAATCCTGCTGTTCCTGTTACTAATATTTTCACTATTATTTAACCTTTTACTTTCTAAAACTTTTCATTATTTTTGGATTTTATCTTAAAGTTAAAACAATTTCAAAAGTATAAGATAAAAATTAAATAATTTCAACATCCTCTAAAATATTTTAGTAAATTTAAAATAGATTCCGTCATAATTAAATTCACCTTTATATGAATTATCATCGATATTAATATTCATTACTTTATAACCTAAAGATATATTAGAATCTTTTATATAATCAAATTTCATTCCAGCAGACAAATAATATGATAAATAATCAACCTCGCCACCCATTCCAATACTAGCACCATAGTTAATTAAAAAACCTTTTATAGTATCTATTTTTTTTACCTCTAAATTATAAAATAGGTATGAACCATCGATTTTTGTTGTAGGCAATGCTGAGTCACTTAAAGATTTAAGACTTATTTCATTTTCATATAAATTTAAACTAGCACCAAAGTCTAAAAAACTAAAATTATAAAAATACTCAATTGATAATAATGATGTATTAATATTTGTCTCAATATCTGTACCAGTAGTATAATCGGTACCATTTAAACTTATATCACTATTTAAAGTAGTTGTCGCAAGATAAGTATTTGTAAAATATGAAAATGAAGCATTATGCTTATCTCTATTAATTAATATAGATGGTATTAAAGTAATTGAATTTTCTTTTACACCAATATCATTTATTAAATCTAAATTTGCACTAGTGTTGCTTAATTGGAAATCACCAGTGATTTCAATAGGAGAAACAATCAAAGAGGCACTATATTTATAATTACCGTAAGTATAATTATTTACTCTTTTATTCCTATTTTTTTGTCTCATTCTATTGTATCTATGAGTGTTTTCTCTTTTTTTATATCTGTTTTGTTTTACTGTTTTTGTTTCTGTCACTTTATTTGAATTTACTTTAGGGGTAGTATAATATTTGTTTATTTTACCTCTAAATATCCCTTGATTGTTATAAGGTATATATGAAATTAAAAAACTTTTAGGTAATTTATCAATCTCTTCTAGGTTATATCGCATATTCATAATGTATGGTTTAAAATTTTTTATACTATTTTGTTTATTTGAAAATATTTTGGCTTCCATATACGAATCAAAAGCACCATATGCAACTATATACCAACTACTTTTTTTAAGTATATATATATTATTATTCGGATTTTTAAGATTTTTAGCTATAAATTGCTCAGCGCTTTGTAAACTTTTAGATGATGATAAGCTAATGGCCCAATTATTATTTATGTTTTTTCCATATATATTGCTACTTACAACTACCATTAAAAAAATAAGAATTCTTAATTTTGGCATATTTACCCCATTAATTACATATTTGATTTTTTGACAAAATCCAAAAGAATAATAGCATAAACAGCTAAATGTAAGTTAAAATGAAAGCATAAGTGATGATTTTAAGTGGCGCGGTTGAAGGGACTCGAACCCTCGGCACCCTGCGTGACAGGCAGGTACTCTAACCAGCTGAGCTACAACCGCTACTTTAAATTGAAATGGTGATCTGTGATGGATTCGAACCATCGGCATCCTCATTAAAAGTGAGATGCTCTACCAACTGAGCTAACAGATCAAAAGTGGCGCGGTTGAAGGGACTCGAACCCTCGGCACCCTGCGTGACAGGCAGGTACTCTAACCAGCTGAGCTACAACCGCTACTTTATTTTATTGGTGACCCCAAGGAGATTTGAACTCCTGTAACATGGATGAAAACCATGGATCCTAACCACTAGACGATGGGGCCAACAAAAATTATGGTGGTCGATGCAAGACTCGAACTTGCGACGTCTACCTTGTAAGGGTAGCGCTCTACCAACTGAGCTAATCGACCTTTTAACAATAAATAAAAAGTTGGTGACCCCAAGGAGATTTGAACTCCTGTAACATGGATGAAAACCATGGATCCTAACCACTAGACGATGGGGCCAACAAAAATTATGGTGGTCGATGCAAGACTCGAACTTGCGACGTCTACCTTGTAAGGGTAGCGCTCTACCAACTGAGCTAATCGACCTTTTTTTACAACTTAATATGGTGATCTGTGATGGATTCGAACCATCGGCATCCTCATTAAAAGTGAGATGCTCTACCAACTGAGCTAACAGATCTTTTGTATACTTAAAATAATCTATTTGCTTTTAAGTGGCGGAATTATAATAGAAAAAAATATATTTGTCAATAGTTTTTAAAAAGAATTTCAAAATTTATTTTAAGAGCAGTTTTTGCAGCTTGTATTTGTACCTCTTCTCTATTACCATCAAATTTGTATATTTGAATATTTTCATCTCCTTTTTTTGACATGACGCCTATTACTACTGTTCCTACTGGCTTGTCAATTGTTCCCCCAGTTGGTCCAGCTACACCACTAATTGCTATTGCATATGATGAATCAAATTTTCTTAAAACACCTTCACACATCTCTTTTACGGTTTGCTTACTAACTGCACCATATTGTATCATTGTGTGTTTTTTAACATTTAACTCTTGCTCTTTTATATCATTACAGTATGTAATAACTGATCCTCTGAATATACTTGAAGATCCAGATATTTTTGTAATCATACTTGAGATAAGACCACCAGTACAGCTTTCTGCTACAGTTATTGTCTCACCATTTAGCTTTAATTTATTCTGAAAATCTACCATCATTTTGTCATTAAATATATCGTTAAACATTATTAAAATCCTTGTAATATGCGTTTAAATTAAATTTAGGTATACTTTATCTTACTTTACATTATAGGATAATTAGATAAATGGCTACAGAAACAACTAAAATAGATTATAAAGATACACTACAGTTACCTGCCACAGCTTTCCCAATGAGAGGAAGCTTACCACACAACGAACCAAAACAATATAAACTTTGGGATGAACAAAAAGTTTATGATAAGATGAAAAAGAATAGAGATGGTTGTGAAAGCTTTACGCTTCATGATGGTCCCCCTTATGCGAATGGAAATATTCATATAGGTCATGCACTTAATAAAGTTTTAAAAGATATTATTATTAAGTACCACTATTTTGATGGAAAATCTGTAAGATTTACTCCAGGATGGGATTGTCACGGTCTTCCAATTGAACAAAAAGTTGAAGAGAAAATTGGTGGGAAGAAAAAGAAAGAGCTACCTAAATCAAAGCTTAGACAACTTTGTAGAGATCATGCAACAAAATTTGTAGATATTCAAAGAGATGAATTTAAGGCCTTAGGTATTATTGCTGACTGGGAAAAACCATATTTAACTATGGACTTTAAATTTGAAGCAAATATATATAGAGAACTTATTGCAATATCTAAAAAAGGTTTATTAATTCAAAGAAGTAAGCCTGTTTATTGGTCATGGGCTGCACAAACAGCTTTAGCTGAAGCTGAAGTTGAGTATGAAGATAAAGTATCACCATCTATTTATGTCGCATTTAAACTTGAAAACAAAGATGAATCAGTAATTATATGGACAACCACACCTTGGACACTTCCTGCTAATACAGGAATTGCTTTAAATGGTGAAGAGACTTATGTAAAAACAACTGATGGATTCATAGTAGCAAAAAAACTATATAACTTTTGTATAGAAAATGAGATAGTAAAAGGTGATATTGTTGAGGATATTGATCCAACTTTATTAGAAAACAGTTTTGCAATCAATCCATTAAATGGAAGAAAATCTAAGATAGTTTTAGGTGAACATGTACTTATGGACTCAGGAACAGGAGCAGTTCATACAGCACCAGGTCATGGTGAAGATGATTATAAAGTTGGTTTAAAATATGGACTTGATGTAATCATGCCAGTTGGTGCAAATGGTGCTTATGACAATACTATAGTAAGAGAAAATCTTCTTCCAAACCCAGAAGAATTTTTAAATATGAATGTATTTAAAGCAAATGAGCCTATTTTAGAAATTCTTGGTGATTCACTTATAAAAAGAGTTGATATAACTCACTCTTATCCACATTGTTGGAGAACACATAAACCTGTAATCTTTAGAGCTACTAAACAGTGGTTTATCTCTATGGATCAACCATATGGTAAAAGTGGAAAAACACTTAGAGAAAATGCTTTAGAAGCAATAGAAAAAGTAGACTTTTATCCAGAACATGGTGCAAATAGATTAAGAACTATGATAGAAAATAGACCTGATTGGTGTATCTCAAGACAGCGAGACTGGGGAGTTCCAATAGCATTTTTTAGAAATAAACTTACTGATGAGATTGTATATGATGAACAGGTTTTAAATTATATTGCTATGATTTTTGAGATGAAAGGTGCTGATGCATGGTATGACTTAGAGATAAAAGACCTACTTTATCCAGGAAGTGGACTAAATCCCGATGATTTAGAAAAGACTATGGATATTCTTGATGTTTGGTTTGATAGTGGAAGTACTCAAAATGCTGTTTTAAGAAGTAGAAACTATGATGCTGGAACTTATCCTGCTGATATGTATCTAGAGGGTAGTGATCAACATAGAGGTTGGTTTCAGTCATCTTTATTAACTTCACTTGCTTCTAGTGAAATTGCACCATACAAATCAATTCTAACTCATGGTTTCACTGTTGATGCCAAAGGTGAAAAGATGTCAAAATCTAAAGGTAATGTTGTTGCACCTGATAAAGTTTTAAAAGAGTTTGGTGGTGAGATTCTTAGAATGTGGGTTGCTATGTCAGATTATCAGAGTGATTTAAAAATATCTGATGGTATTTTAAAACAGATGTCAGAACAATACAGAAAAATAAGAAATACAGGAAAAATTTTACTTGGTAATGTTAATGACTTAGAAGAGATTCTATCGCTTGACCAAATGTCAACAATGGATCTTTGGATTTTAGATAAAGCTTCTAAAGTATTTAAAGAGGTTGATGACTCATTTAAGGAAAATGATTATTCAAGAGGACTGAATAGATTAAATCACTTTTTAGTAGCAGAATTATCAAATATTTATATTGATATTTGTAAAGACAAAATGTATTGTGATGGTAAAAATAGTCAAACTAGAATGGCGTCTCAAAGTGCTATGGCTATGATTGCTAAAGCACTTATATGCACTCTAGCACCTGTACTTACTTATACAATGGATGAACTAATTAAATATGCACCTAAAGTTATCAAAGGTGATGCTGAATCTATTTTTGATGTAGAAAAATATATTATTCCGGAAATTACTATTAATATTAACGAAGAACACCTATTAAATGCTAAAAGTAAATTTGCAGAGATAAAAGATAAACTTAACAAAGAGAAAATTATAAAATCAACTTTAGAGTTAGTTATATATACAAATAGTGAGGATATTTTATCACTTGATTCTACAGTTCAAGAGGATTGGTTTGTAGTAAGTAAAGTTACAACTGAGATCAAAGATGAAAAACTAGCTAGTTTTGAAGTTGATGGAAAAACTTTTGAAGTTTACAAAGCAGATGAAGAGAAGTGTCCTAGATGTTGGAAGTTTAGAACTAATGAAGTAGAAACTTTATGTACAAGATGTGAAAGTGTAGTAGAAGCTTAATGACTGAACCTGTCGCACTTTCTTTTATTTTTCAAACTATAGCGGTAATATTAGTAGTTACTGCTATAGGGATAGCTATTGTTAAAACAAAAAGTAAATAATATATCATAAGTAATTCAACTTTTTTACAATAAAAAATACAATTTCAATACTAATAGTTATAAAAAAAGGGAGAGCAAAAGCTCTCCCTTTTTTAATTTAATTGTTATTATTAGATATTATCCAACAAATACTCTAGTTGAGTCTAAGAAAGATAAAACAATAGTAACAACTGCAGTAACACCTAAAAGTGCCCATATTACATTATACATCTGTTACCCCTTATTTATTGATCCACATTTTGTGGTTCTCTGGACTGTTCATTTTTAAGCCATTTAAGTCTTGATTAATTTCATAATAATTTTCCGCATTATCTTGTTGAGCAACAATTGCAAAATATGATAAAACACCAAGAATAGACAATAGTAAAACAGTAGCAACAAGCATACCAGTAATACCATGAATTAAACTAAATAAACCACCCTCTGTTTTAGGGTCTATTTGTGTATTTCCTGCCATGATTATTCTCCTATACTTCTGATATAACTAGCAACTGCTTTCTCTTGAGTTTCAGTTAATCTTCCCTCAAAGTTAGGCATTGCACCGATGTTACCTTTTTTACCATGTTTTAAAACATTAAGTACTAAAGTATCATCATAATTAGCTAAGTTTGGAGCCATTCCTGACATCCCTTTACCATCTGCACCATGACAAGAAGCACATGCTCCAGCAAATACATCTGCTCCAGCACCTTTCATACCATTTGCAACATATGAAGAAACAGTAGCAATCTCAGCATCACTAATCATAGCACCACTGTTTGCATTAAATAAACCATTTCTATCAGGCATAGCACCCATCATATAACCTAAGTTACCAGCTGGATTAGAGCCAATTGCTGCAGAACCTTTTTCAATTATATCTTTAACTTGAGAAACTGAAATTCTTTTTGTTAAATCTTGTGCTTTTCCACCAATACCTTCAGCATCTACACCATGACATGGCGCACATTGTACTAAAAATACAGATTGACCCATACCAATTAGATCATTATTATCAATACTTGACCATTTAGATTCAAACTTAGCTTGATATTCTAAAACTTCCTCATTGTATTGACCTATTTGAGAGAATTGATTTGTTGGATATCCAATAAAGAAATACCATAATTGCCATACCATAGTAGCAATAAACATAATTCCCCAACCTGTTGGAATATCGTTTCTGTATTCACCAATACCATCCCAATTTTCCTCTTTTAACTCACCAGTAGCAGTATCATTCTTAATTTGATTTACATATTTTAGTGCTACAAATACTGTAATACCAATAATTGCAAACCCTGCAAGCATTGTAAGGTCATTGATATAATCTTCACCCAGCTGAAATGAATCACCTGCCATGAAATATGTACCAGTCATTAATGCAATTATAAGTATAATACCACCTATTACCATAGATTTCATACTAGCAATCTCCTTTTTAAATTTTCTGTTTTATATTTTAGATTTCTTATAAAAAATAAATTAATTCTCTTTTTTATTATCATCTTTTTTTTCTCTTTTTTCTAAAGGCTCTGACTCTATATTGTCATCTAGAACAAGGTTTGAGTACTTTTCAAAGTCTCTCTCACCTTTCTTGTCTCTCTTATAGATAGAATATGCATAACCATAAAAAACTATAAATACAATAGTAAGTAATGCAAATTTTGCATACCCTTGAATCGTCATAAGAGTTTCGTGTTCCACTTTAAACCTTTATTTTAGAGAATTCATATATGCAATCAATGCAACAATTTCAGGAATTTTTCCATTTGCTACTGCATCTTTTACACTTTGATTTTTCATATCAGCCGCAATTAATTTAGCTTCTACTAAAGCAGATGCTTGTGCATCAGACCAAGAACCAAGTTTTGGCATACCAGCTTTGTCATATGGTACTTTAAATACTTGTTTTTGAGTATTTGCATTAGCATACGCTGTAGCTACATCAGCCTCATTTGTAAACATATGAGGGTATGCTGGCATAATTGTACCAGGTACAACTGAAGCAGGATCCATCATATGATTTTCATGCCAATCTGTTGTTCTGTAGTTACCAACTCTAAGTAGATCTGGACCAGTTCTTTTTGATCCCCATAAAAATGGTCTATCGTAAGCGTATTCACCACTTAAAGAATACATACCATATCTATCAGTTTCTGATTTAAATGGTCTAATTAATTGTGAATGACATGCATTACAAGAATCTTTAATGTACACTTGTCTACCAGCTAACTCTAAAACAGAGTATGGCTTAGTACCAACTGTAGGTTGAGATTGTTTTGCAAAATCTGGAATAGCTTCAACTAATCCCGCGAACGCAATAAATAAAAATAATACTACCGTAAAGAAAAACGGTCTTTGTTCTAACCAATGAAACATATTAACCCCCTTCTCTTAAGCGCCCATAGGCGATGCATTTGTAGGTTCTTTATCAAGAATTCTACCTGCAGTTGCAGTTTTATACATATTGTATGCAAACATAAAGAATCCAATTAAGTACATTAATCCACCTACAGCTCTAATAGTGTAGTAAGGTTGAAGTACTGTAACTGTATCAATAAATGAGTATAATAATGAACCATATTCATCATATGCTCTCCACATCATACCTTGTGTAATACCTGCAATCCACATAGATGTAAAGTATAATACAATAGCAGTTGTTTGTAACCAGAATTGTGTTTCCATTAATGATTTAGAA
>JAYEMI010000060.1:0-30728 GCA_034718015.1 Campylobacterota bacterium
AGCCCCAGACAATAAAACTATAACAAATAATATACCTACAATTTTAAATATATTTTTAAAATTTATATCTGGTTGTTTAGTTTTGTCTAATACAAACTTAGTACCCATAAATGCAACTACGAATATAGCAAAATCAACAATAGGATAACTAACTGTTTCAAATAGGTCTAAAGCTATGAGTCCTATGATACCTGATATGAGTATTTTTAAAAATTTATACATTATTTTCCTTTATTTATCTATCTTGTTTAACAAAAACTCTACTAATGCAATCAATATCACAATCATATCAAGAATTCTTATATATTTAAAGATATCTAAAATGATTCCATTTATTATAAACAAAAATGTTATAAAACAAACTAAATACACAATACCCCAAACTCTAGTGTAAAAAGTCATTGATCTTTGTTTGAAGGTTATTTAGAAGTGGAAAAACACTGTATCCACCTGAACAAACCTCATTTTGTGAAGTACACTCAAATACTGAGGGGATCTTCTCTTCTGCTATTGTTGTGATCTCTAATATTGTAAGTTGGGCACAATCCCTTTTTAAAGTAAAACCGCCGTTAGAACCTTTGTATGAATTCAGGATATCTTTTTTTGCAAGACTTTGATCAAGATTTGATTGTTTAGAGGTGTTTGAATACGCTATTGTATTAAAACCTAAGTTTTGATACAATACCTCATGGAGAAATGAAAAAAGGAGTATAACAATGACAAAAGCTGAACAATACTTTCAAAATAAAATGAAAAGTAGTAGTGAGTTTAAAGATGCTTATAACTCTGTTAGTGAACAGATTGATATAGAGTGGGAACTAGAAAGAGTTAAAGGACACATTCAAAATAATACTGAAAAAGATATTATTATCGCAGAATTAGAAAAACTACAAAATTATGTTCATAATACAATGTTTGTTTCAAATCAAACCGCACTAGCAAACTAAACAGTATTAACTATTTAGTTTTATACTGTTAAAATCCAAATTATATATATCTTTTCCATCAATAGTAGTTTTTTTCAAGTCATTTTTAATATTTATTTGTGCTAACTCCTCAGCTCTTGTACCTGTAAATATTCCAAGTATTACAGACCAAAACACATGAACAGAAGAAGATGTATGTTTTGTAAAACTTTATTTTCCCAAAGTTGTATTATAATAGCATTTATCATAAAGTACTAATACTTAATATGGTTTTAGTTTATTGAATTACTACAGTTTCAATTTGACAAATTTCTCTTTAGATATAAAATAAAAAGTTAATATCAATTAATCTTTAGATAAAATTTCAAATGGGATATATAAATTTACATAAAAAATCTTTTTTTAATAATCTTGACTACTTTAGTACTATTTGTACTAAAGAAAAATTAGCTATTGCATTAAAAGATAATGCCTATGGTCATGGTACTTATGAGATAGCTAGTATGTGTAAAGAGTATGGAATACAACATGTATTTGTAAAAAATATGAGAGAAGCTAAATTAATAGAGGAGTTCTTATTTGATACAATTTTAGTATTGTATGATATTCCAAAGATAAAATATGACAATATAATAACATCAATCAACTCAATTGAAGATTTATCAAAAGTACCAAAAGGCTCAAAAATAGAGCTTAAAATTGATACAGGAATGAATAGAAATGGAATATTACATAGCCAGATAGACTTAGCAGTAGAGTCTATTTTAAGGAATGATTTAATACTTTTTGGAGTATTCACACACTTTTGTTGTGCTGATGAAGATGATAATAGTATAACAAATCAACAAGAAAAAAAGTTTGAAAACTCTGTAGCTAAAATAAAAAGTTTAATAAAAAATGATTTTAGAATACATTGTGCTAATAGTCATGGGGTATTTAAAGTTGATATGAAAAAATATGATTTAGCTCGTATAGGTATAGGAGCATACGGTTATCTTGATTTTGAACAGACAAAACACCTTGCACCTGTACTTAGTTTGTATGCAAAAAAAATCACAACAAAGAAAATCAAAAAAGACCAACATGTAGGATATGGAAGTGATGCGTTTATTGCATCTAAAAATATGATAGTTTCAAACTATGATATAGGATATGCTGATGGTTTTTTAAGACTTAGTGAGATAAAAAAAGCAAAAGTTTCAAATGAAAAAGAGATTTTAGGTAGAGTATCTATGGATAGTTTTTCAATAGAGGGAGATGACAAGATAGTATGCGTATTTAACAATGCAAATAAACTTGCTAAAGCACACAATACTATTAACTATGAGATACTAGCCTCATTGAGTCCTTTTCTAAAAAGAACTATTATATAAGACCCCAATATTTAATAAACTTATCATCTATATCTAATATCTCTCGTTTTCTTAAATCATCAAGTACACTTTTAGTACATACTACATCATCTGGCCATCTTCTTTTAAAGTTATCATGAGTATTTTTATTTGTAGCATCAACACCAACTGTATCTCCATCTATAAAAATATCTCTATTTGAATCAATATTATTAACAACTCGCCATACTAACATATAGGCATTTTCTAATTCATTGTTTTTTTCATCAACTATTATTAATATTTTAATATGATTAAAAAGTGGTTTTAACTCTTCAAAAAGATATTTTTGAGATCTATTTTTATCTACACTAATTACAACTATTGGATTTTTAGTCTCTTTGTAGTACTGTTTCAAACCTTTTACATCTGATGAAATATTTTTCATCTTTACTAAAAGTGTTTCATCATCTAAGATCTCTATTCCAAGTTCATCAATCTCATCACCTGTACAATCTAAGCCAAGTTTACCACCAACGGCAAATTTATTACTACTGTGATCTAAGGCATCAACTACACCTTTTGTTATAAGCATATCATCTATATTAAATCTATTTAGAATATAAGGAATAGCCTCACTACTTGAAAGTTCTGGTGCATCTTGCGATACAAATATAGCATGTTTAACAAAACTCATCTGACCAACTCCCCAAAAAGCATGCATAATTTGTTGTGCATGTCCTGGATATGCTGTTTTTATTTTCCCTAATATTAAATTATGAAAGACACCATTCTCAGGCATATAGTAGTCGATTAGATCAGGTGCAGTAGTTTGTAAAAGTGGTAAAAATATTCGCTCAGTTGCATGACCCATATATTTATCTTCTAAAAGTGGTTTACCCACAACTGTAGCTGCAAATACAGGCTCTTTTTTTGTAGTAATAGCACTTACTTCCATAAAAGGGTACTCCTCTTCAAGAGTATAATATCCTGTATGATCTCCAAAAGGTCCCTCTATTTTCATTTGAGATGGATCAACAAAACCCTCAATAACATAATCAACATCTCTTGGTACATAGATATCATTTGTTATACATTTTACAAGTTGGGCATTTTGTTTTTTTACAAATCCATATAAAAGTAGTTCAAACACTCCAATAGGTAATGGTGCTTGACCACACCATATATACATAGGATCCCCACCAATACCTACTGATACAGGCATCTTTTTACCAGCTTTTTTGTATTCATGAAAAAAGTGGTTTGAGTCTTTGTGTATTTGCCAATGCATACCTAAAGTGTGATCATCAAATACTTGTAGTCTATACATACCTAAGTTGGACATAGTTCCATCAAGGGATTGTGTATAAACTTGACCCATAGTTATAAATGGTCCAGCATCTTGTTCCCAAGTTGTTAAAACTGGAATATCACTAAGCTTAGCATCATTACCTAATTTAATAATTTGTTGACATTCACCTTTTTTGTTTAGTTTTTTAGGAAAAACTGATTTTAAATCAAAAAGTCTTCCAAACATAGAAAGCTTATCCATAAAACCCGATGGTGGTTTCATTTTAAGCAGGGATGTTATCTCAGCAGCAATTTTATCACCATCTCCTATAAAAAGCTTAACAGCTTCAGGGGAACAAAATACATTCATAAGAATTGGTTCAGAAAACTTTTTATTGTTTTTTTTGTCAACTACATTTGTAAAAAGTAATGCACGACTATCCTCTTTTTTCACCTCTACATAAGCAATATGTGGAATCTCTAGATAGATATCTAGCTCATCATCAACTATTTTTAATAAATTGTTTTTTTTTAGTTTATCTATAATTTCGTTTTTCAAAATATACCTTTATAGTTTAATGAAAAGATTATATCAAAAATTATTTAATATTTTAAATTTATATTTTTAAACAAACACAAATTTAACACAATGTGTAAGTATACTAAAACCATAGATATATTTATCAAAGGATAGTTATGCCAAATAAATTAGTAAAAGAGGTAAAAGAATTAGCAAAAGGTGTGAAGGTTTTATATGCTGAGGATGAAGAGTTAGCTCGTGAAACTATGAGTGATATATTAAAAAGCTTATTTGATGATGTTGTTATTGCAGTTGATGGATTTGATGCACTTGAAATGTTAGAGTTGCATAAAAATATTGATATTATAATTACAGATATAAAAATGCCAAATATGGACGGAATAGAACTAATCAAAAATATAAGACAAAAAGATGAGTGGATCCCTATTTTGGTTTTATCTGCACATAGTGATGCTGAATACTTTTTAAAAACTATCAAATATGGAATTGAAGGGTATATTATAAAACCAATAGAGACAAAACAATTTTTTAAAGAGATACTTAAGCCTTTACATAAAATAGCTATAAAAAAAGAAAATGAAGCATATAGGTCTGACTTGGAAAACAAGGTAACTCGAGAGATATCAAAAAGAAAATATCAAGAGAAAATTTTGTTTCAACAAAGCAAACTAGCCGCAATGGGTGAGATGATAGATGCAGTAGCACATCAATGGAAACAACCACTTGGAATTATGAATATGCATACAGATATGTTAGAGTTTGATTATGAAGATGGAAATATAGATGAGGAATATATAAAAGAGCATATTAAAAAATTTAAAACACAAATGAATCATGCTTTAAATACCCTAGAGGAGTTTAGGGCATTTTTTAGACCAAGCACAAAAGATAAAGAGTTTTATATCTCTTCTGTTATAGACTCTACATTACTTTTAGTAAAAGATGAATTTGTTAAAAATAAAATAGAATTTATTATAAATATTGAAGATGATACATACATAAAAGGAAATCCAAATGAATTTAAACATCTTATTTTAAACATAATAAACAACTCAAAAGATGCATTTATAGAAAAAGATATCCAAAATAGAAAGATATCGATTAATTTATATATCAATGATGAAAATAAAAAGTTATCATTGGAGATTAAAGATAATGCAAGAGGTATAAAAGAAGATGTGTTAAAAGATATATTTAAACCAAATATAACAACAAAACCTGAGGGTAAAGGTACAGGAATAGGGCTTTATATGTCATATCAAATTGCTTCAAAGTTAAACGCTACATTAAAAGCAAGAAGTATAGATGATGGTGCTGTTTTTATTTTTCAAAAGAGATTGCTATAGTAAAATAAATATTTTATAAAATTTATGGTAATATCGCGCATATAATTAACAACAAATAGGACAATAACTATATGGATGAATACAGATTACTAATAGAAACTCAAGATAAAAAGGGTTTAGTTTATAATATCTCAAAGGTATTATTTGAAAATAACTTAAATATTGAAAACAACTCTGAGTTTGTTGATGAAAAAACTAATGTTTTTTTTATGAGAACAGTTATAAGAGGAGAGTTTGATAAAGATAAACTATTTGGGGAGATTAAGTCAGTAGTTCCATCTGATTGTTTAATAAAACTTACAAAAAAAGCAAAAAAAGATATAGTTATACTTGCAACAAAAGAGATGCACTGCTTGGGCGATCTTCTTATTAAACATGAAGCAGGGGAACTAGATGCACATATAACTGCAGTTGTTTCAAATCACGATAGTCTAAGAGGCTTAGTTGAGAAGTTTGATATACCATTTGAATATATCTCTCATGAGGAATTATCAAGAGATGATCATGAGTCATTAATTATACAAGCTATTAAAAAATACAATTATGAGTTAGTAGTATTGGCAAAATATATGAGAATATTAACTCCAAATTTTGTAAAAACTTTTCCTCAGCAAGTATTAAATATACATCACTCATTTTTACCAGCATTTATAGGAGCAAATCCATATAAACAAGCACATGCAAGAGGTGTAAAAATAATAGGAGCTACATCACATTGGGTAACTGATGATTTAGATGAAGGTCCAATTATTGCTCAAGACATAGTAAGGATTAATCATACATTTTCATGGGAAGATATGAGAGATGCAGGGAGAAATGTAGAGAAAGTTGTATTATCAAATGCTTTAGATTTAGTTTTAAAAGACAAAGTATTTGTAAATGGTAACAAAACGGTAATATTATAATAAAGGGCAATAATGTTTAATATAGTTTTACTAGAACCTAGAATGCCAGGAAATGTTGGAACAATAGGTCGTCTTGCTTATGCAACTGGTGCAGTATTACACCTTATAAAACCTTATGGTTTTGGTGAAATTACTCAAAAAGAGGTCAAAAGAGCAGGGCTTGATTATTGGGAGTTTTTAGATGTTAGAGAGTATGAAAATATTGAAGAGTTTAAAGATAAAAATAAAGATGCTAGATGTTTTTATGCTACAACAAAAACAACAAAACCATATTTTGAAGCAAAATATTTAAAAAATGATTTCTTTTTCTTTGGTAGAGAGGATGCTGGACTTCCTGAAGAGTTACTAGTTTATAATAAAGAATTTTGTGTAAATATACCTATGACAAATGACGCTAGAAGTTTAAATATAGCAAATAGTGTTTCAGTCATAATATATGATGCAATAAGACAAAACTATGAAGAATTTATAGAACTTTCATGACCAAAATTTTATTACTTGAAGATGATGAACTTTTTAGTTCATCACTTATAGACTATCTTGAAGAATTTGAAAACTTTATAATAACTCATGCAAAAACTTCAAATGAAGTTTTTAACTTTACTTATGAAAATAGATATGATTTGTATATTTTAGATATAAATGTACCTGATATAAATGGTTTGGATCTGCTTAATGAACTAAGAACTAGTGGAGATAATACCCCTGCTATTTTTCTCACATCCTATAAAGATAAAGATACTCTAAAAAGTGGTTTTTTAAATGGAGCTGATGATTATATAACAAAACCTTGTGATATGGATGAATTGATTTTAAGAATAAACTCTTTAATGAGAAGATGTTTAAAACAAACAACTTTAAAAATAGGGGATGTTGAGTTTAACTTTGATACAAAATGTGTAAAAAAAGATAAAAAAGATATTAAATTTGGACTAAAAGCTATGGAACTTTTTGAACTTTTCTATCAAAATAATAATCAAGTTGTATCAAAAGATATGATTATAGATAAGCTATGGGATACTTCACAAGAGTATAGTGATGGCTCTATACGCGTTTATGTAAACAGTATTAAAAAATTATTTGATGATGAAGATATCTTTAAAATATCAAATATTAAAAATGTGGGATATAAAATTGAGTATTAAAATAGAAGATATTCAAATAATTTTAGAAAAAAACTCTTTAGATTTAACCGAAGAGCTCAAAAGGCTTTTTCATGGACGAGGTGGAGTTTATGAGGGCTGGAAAAATGTAACAATTGATTCAATTGATGATATTATTAGTGTCGCAGTTTATAAACCATTTGAGTTGGAAAATCAACTCTTAGAGATGTTAAAAGAGTTTATATCAAATACTAGACATACAACCATAGTAATACAAAGAAGATACCTAAAAGGAAGTCCATCTGAAGTTGTAGTTGGGGTTTTAAAAGATGATCTATATGTAGTAGAAAATGGTGTGAAAATAAAGTTAAATCTACTTTCAAATCAAAATAGTGGATATTTTCCTGATATGAAAAATGGAAGAGCTTTTGTAGAATCCAATAGTAAAGGCAAAAAAGTATTAAATCTTTTCTCATATACTTGTGCCTTTAGTTTATTTGCAAAGAGAGGTGACGCACTACAGGTTTCAAATATAGATATGTCAAAAAGTGCCTTAACTACAGGTAGAATTAATCATCATCTAAATAAGCAAGATACATATAATATAAGATTTTCACCATACAATATTTTAAAATCTTTTTCTAGAATTAAAAGAGATGGACCTTACGACCTAATTATAATTGACCCACCAACACTACAAAAAGGTAGCTTTGAGGCAACAAAAGATTATGATAAAATCATAAAAAAACTATCTTCAATAGCTTCACCAAACTGTATTGTGTTAGCTTGTTTAAATTCCCCTGATTTAAATAGTGATTTTTTAATAGACCTATTTAAGGAGTTGGCACCAAAGTTTGAGTTTATAAAAAGACTAGAAAATCTAAAAGAGTTTGAGGTAACAGATGAGGAAAAAAGCTTGAAAAATTTAGTTTTTAAACTAATATAATATGAATATAAAAAAGAAAGACTTTTTAATTTCAAATATAATAGTAGTGGTGTTTACAATACTTCTTGTATTAGTATTAAATCATTTTTTAACTATACAGTTTGGATTCAATAAACAGACCTTTATACCTATAACAATATCTTTACTTATTTTTGGAGCTATTCTTTACTACTTCCTTAGTAAAGAGCTTTTAGAGCCACTTTTTAGAAGTGAACAAAAAATTCAAGACCTTATAAAAGAGACGCTTCATGAACTAAATACTCCAGTAGCCACAATTCAAGTAAACACTAAGATGCTTCAAAAAAAAATAGATGATGAAAAGAATAGCTCAAGATTAAATAGAATAGAACAATCTTGTGATAATCTTTTGTCTTTGTATTCTCAAATGGAATATAATATAAAAGAGCAAATTGATAATGTTAATAATGACCCTTTTGAATTATACACAATCATTTCAAATAGTTGTGATAAGTTTAAAGATATAAAAAAAGATATAGCGTTCCAATATGATAACTCTTCAATAAGTGTAGAGTCAGATATAAATGGGTTTCAAAGAGTAGTTGACAATCTAGTATCTAATGCAATAAAATATAACAAGCCAAATGGTAAAGTTATAATTACTGTTAAGAGTAATACACTTAGTATAAGTGATACAGGGGTAGGGATTGATACAAAGAATCTATTTCATGTGTTTGATAAGTATTATCAAGAAGATAGTTTAAGTAGTGGTATAGGGCTTGGACTTAATATGGTTAAGGCTTATTGTGATAAATATAAAATTGATATTAAGATTGACTCAAAGATTGGTATAGGTACAACATTTAATTTGGATCTAAAAGAGATTCTGTCATCAAAAAAAGGATAAAGTTTGGCATTAAAAGAGATCAAAAAAGACGATAAGCACTTTTCAATTAATTATGACATAGTAAATAATGATCAAGAAGAGGTGATAATATTCCTACATGGATGGGGTAGCAATAAAGAGATTATGAAGCAGGCTTTTTGTAAAGACTTAAAGGGGTATAAACATATATATATTGATATGCCAGGGTTTGGAAAAAGTTCAAACGAATATATTTTGACAACTATTGATTATGCATACATAATAAAAATATTTTTAGAATCTCTTAATATAAATCCAAATGATACTACAATCGTTGGACACTCATTTGGTGGTAAAGTTGCAACAGTTTTAATACCAAAATTGTTAGTTCTTTTAAGTAGTGCTGGAATACTTGAGAGAAAATCTTCTAAGACACTTCTTGCTATACGAATAGCAAAAGTTTTTAATAGATTTGGATTATCAAAAATAACAAAGATGCTAAGGAGTAAAGATGTTGAAAAGATGCCTGAATATATGTATGAAACTTTTAAAAATGTAGTGGATGAAGATTTTAGTGAATACTTCAAAGGTTTTTATAATAAAGCATTAATATTTTGGGGAGAAGATGATATGGCAACTACACTTGAATCTGGTAAAACAATCAATATGCTTATAAAAAAATCACATTTCAAATCATATGTAGGAGATCACTATTTTTTTTTAAAATACAATGAAGATATTTCTAATACAATACAGAAGTATCTCTTAGAGATGAAATAACTTTTAATTTATTAATTTTTCAACATTGAAGCATAATCACATATTAAGCAATTTTTAGATATAATAATCAAATTTTAGATACATTTCAAGGAAGTTCAACAATGCCAAAAAGAGAAGATATTAAGTCTATTTTACTTATAGGTTCTGGTCCTATAGTTATTGGTCAAGCGTGTGAGTTTGATTATTCTGGTACACAAGCCACAAAAACATTAAAAGAGTTAGGATATAGAGTAGTCCTTATAAATTCAAATCCTGCTACAATTATGACAGATCCTGAGTTTGCAGATAAGACATATATTGAGCCAATCACTGAAAATATGGTTGCAAAAATTATTGAGATTGAAAAAATAGATGCAATTTTACCAACAATGGGTGGTCAAACTGCACTTAATGTTGCCACATCTATGTATGATAAAGGTATGTTAGAGGGGATTGAGTTCTTAGGTGCTCATCCTGATGCTATTAAAAAAGGTGAAGATAGACACCTTTTCAATGAAGCAATGATAAAAATTGGTATGGACTTACCTAAAAGTGCTAACGCATATAGTGTAGATGAAGCAATAGAAAAGGCAAAAGAGATAGGTTTCCCTGTTATTAGTCGTGCTTCTTTTACATTAGCTGGTGGTGGAAGTGGTGTTGCTTACAACATGGAAGAGTTTAAAAAACTTGCTGCTGAAGGTATTGAAGCTAGTCCAATAAATGAGATTGAGATTATGGAGTCTATGCTAGGTTGGAAAGAATATGAGATGGAAGTTATTAGAGATAATAAAGATAACTGTATAATCGTATGTTCTATTGAAAATTTTGATCCTATGGGTGTACATACAGGAGACAGTGTTACTGTTGCACCTGCTCTAACACTTACAGATAAAGAATATCAAAATATGAGAAATGCTTCTTTTGATATTTTAAGAGAGATTGGCGTTGATACGGGTGGGTCTAATGTACAATTTTCTATTTGTCCAAATACAGGAAGAATGATTGTAATTGAGATGAATCCAAGAGTTTCAAGAAGTTCTGCATTGGCTTCTAAAGCTACAGGATATCCTATTGCTAAAGTGGCGACACTATTAGCTGTTGGTTTTACACTTGATGAGATAGATAACGATATTACAGGTACAACTGCTTCTTTTGAACCTGTAATAGATTATGTTGTTACTAAAATTCCTAGATTTACATTTGAAAAATTTCCAAAAGCAAACTCTACTTTAAGTACAGGTATGAAATCAGTTGGTGAAGTTATGTCTATGGGTAGAACTTTTAAAGAATCAATGCAAAAAGCTTTATGCTCACTTGAGACTGGACTTTGTGGATTTGATTCTATTAGTGAAGATTTAGAATTAATTAAAAAAGAGATTAGACGACCAAACTGTGATAGACTTTTATATTTAATGGATGGGTTTAGACAAGGTCTTACAAATGATGAAATTTTTGATCTTTGTAAAGTTGATCCTTGGTTTTTATCGCAATTAAGAGAGATATATCAAAGAGAGTTAATCATAAAAGGTGCAGGAGTTAAAATACTTGAAGATGAAGAGTGTTTAAGAATATCAAAAACTTATGGTTTTAGTGATAAAATGATTGCATCATTAATAAACTCTACAGAAGAAAATGTTTATACAGCTAGAAAAACTTTAGGTATAAATCTTGAATATAATGAAGTTGATACTTGTGCAGCAGAGTTTAAGGCTCTTACTCCTTATCTTTATTCAACTACAAATATCTCTAAGTTACCAGAGGTATCAAAACCAAAATCCAATAAGAAAAAAGTTATGATTATTGGTGGTGGACCAAATAGAATTGGTCAAGGTATTGAGTTTGATTATTGTTGTTGTCATGCTTCTTTTGCACTTAATGATATGGATGTAGAGACAATAATGTACAATTGTAATCCTGAAACAGTATCAACTGACTATGATACATCAGATATATTATATTTTGAACCTATTGATTTTGAGCATGTAAGAGGTGTAATTGAAGCTGAAAATCCAGATGGTATAATTGTACACTTTGGTGGTCAAACTCCACTTAAACTTGCAAATGCTATTCATGATATTGGTGGAAAAATCATAGGAACAACAGCTGCAGTAATTGATCTAGCTGAAGATAGAGAAAAATTCTCTACTTTTGTAGAAAAAGCAGGACTTTTACAACCAGATAATGGAACAGCTGTTACTCTTGAAGAAGCATTAGTAATAGCAAATAGAGTTACATATCCAGTACTTGTAAGACCATCTTTTGTTCTTGGTGGAAGAGGTATGAAAATAGTTTATAATGATGCTGAACTTACAGAATATATGGCTGAAGCAGTAAGTGTCTCAAATGATGCACCAGTATTAGTTGATAAGTTCTTAGATAGAGCAATTGAGCTTGATGTTGATTGTATAAGTGATGGAAAAGATGTATATATTGGTGGTATTATGCAACATATCGAAGAAGCAGGTATCCATTCTGGTGATAGTGCATGTAGCTTACCTCCAATTAGTCTTGACGAGGAACTTTTAAGAGAAGTTGAAGAAAAAACAAAAACAATGGCATTAGAACTTGGTGTAGTTGGTCTAATGAATACTCAATATGCAATTCATCAAGGAAAGATTTATCTAATAGAGGTAAATCCAAGAGCAAGTAGAACTGTACCATTTGTATCAAAAGCCACAGGTATTCCACTTGCAAAAGTTGCAACTAGAGTTATGTGGGGAGAAAGTTTAAGAGATGCTATTAAAGCTTATGATAAAGATGAATCGATAGTTACTCTTACAACAAACAACAATATTTTATTACCAAAATTAAAAGGGCATGTGGCAGTTAAAGAGGCTGTATTCCCATTTAATAAACTAAGTGGTGCTGACCTTATTTTGGGTCCTGAGATGAAGTCAACAGGTGAAGTTATGGGTATAAGTGATAATTTTGGTAAAGCTTTTGCAAAAGCACAATGTGCTGCAAAAAACCATTTACCAGATGCAAAAGGTAAAGTATTTATCTCATTAGCTGATTTAGATAAAGAGTTTGCCCCTATAATAGCTTCAAAACTAGTTCAGTTAGGATTTAGTGTTGTTGCAACTGGTGGAACTCATGCAATTATAAACGATGCTGGTGTTGCTTGTGAAAAAGTCTTAAAAGTTAGTGAGGGTAGACCAAATATAACAGATTCTTTAATGAATGAAGAGATTGTTATGGCGATTAATACTGCTGATGGAAAAGAATCAAGCAAAGATGATGGTGCACAAATAAGAAGAACTGTTTTAAGAATGAATGTACCATATGTGACAACAGTTGCTGGAGCATTAGCTTCAGTAGAAGCTATAATAGCACAACAGGATAAAGAGGGGCTAGCTCCTAAATCAATACAAGAATTTTTACAATAGATAAAGATTTCAAGTGGATAAAAATTTAGTTTATTTAGTACAAACAGATACAACGGTTGGTTTTTTATCATCAAATGATAAGAAACTATCCACAATAAAACAAAGAGATATAAAACAAAAAACTCTTCAAGTAGTAGATTCACTAGCTACATTAAAAACAAAAGTTCGTGTACCTAATAAACAAAAGAATACTGTGCGAAGAGCAAAACAAACAACTTTTATATATCCAAATAGTTTAAGTTTTAGAGTTGTAAATATTAATTCACATCATCATAAATTTATTAAGAAATTTGGATGCCTGTATTCAACATCTGCAAATATAACAAAACAAGATTTTGAAGAAAAATTTGCAACTGATAATGCAGATATAATTTTGTACAATAAAGATCAGTTTTCTCAAACAGTATCATCAAGTATATATAAAATAAATAATAAAAAAATTAAAAGAATAAGGTAAAAAATGGAAAATAAAATTGTTTTAAAAAAGAAAAATATGAAAAAAGCTTTCTCTTTGATGGAGCTTATGGTTGTTATTATTATATTAGGTCTTTTGGCTTCATTTGTACTACCAAGTTTAACTGGGAAAAGTGAAGATGCAAAAGAAAAAATAGTGTGTGTTCAGATGAAAAGTATTGCACAAGCTATTAAGATGTATAAAATAGATAATTCTGCTTATCCAACAACAGAAGAGGGCTTAGCTTTATTAGTTGAAAAAAAATATTTCGAGGATAAAAAACAGCCATTAGATAGCTGGGGAAATAAATATATTTACACTAATTTGGATGATAGTTTCGAAATAATATCACTTGGAGCTAATAAAAAAGAGGGTGGAAGTGATGATATTTACTACTCTAAATGTGGTACTAATTAATTAAAGTGCCTAAAAGATCCTTCACACTTTTTGAGATCATTATATCTATTATATTGATCTCTATTATATATCTATTTGCTATAAATAGCTTTACCTCTAAACAAAAATCACTATCTAAAGATATAAATCTAGATAACATAAAATCTAAACTTTTAAACTATCAATTTGAAAACACAATAACTATAAAATGTATAGAGGATGATTATAGTTGTTTTGTATTTATAGATGATTCAAAAGTGCCATTAAAGGAAAGAGTTGAAAAACTTTTCTCCGAAATCCCTAATGTGTATAGATACAATAAAGATTTAGATAAAATTGATTTTTTAGATTTAGAACTAGAACAGTTACAAAGATATGAAGTTATATTTGAGTTTAGTTGCAATAAAAATAGAAAATGCAGTGAATTAGTAGTAGAGAATGCAGAAGACAATCAGCTATATGTATTTAATGATATATATAGAAAACCAATAAAACTAGAACATCTAAATGATTTAGTAGATTTGATTGAAAAAAATGAACAAGAGGTAAAAGATGCTTTTTAGTTACAAAGGATTTGATAAGTTTGGTGTCAAGATAAAGGGAAAACTTGAAGCACAAAGTTTACAAGGTGCAAAAGCGCAACTTAAACATAAAAACATTATTTACACAACTTTACAAGAAGACAGTGTCCGCTTATTTGATAAGATATCTTTTAAAAGAAAAACAAAAATTAAACCACAAGTATTAGCAACAATAAGTAGGGATTTAAGTATATACTTAAAATCTGGAATATCACTTTTAAATGCAATCAAACTAATAAATGAAAGATATAAAAATGATAAAAAATTAAATCCTTTTTTTACATCACTTACTACATATCTTGATGAAGGAAAAAATTTCTATACAGCTTTGGAGATGCAAAAAGGTGTAGAACTACCAGAATTTTACTTGCAATCAATAAAAATAAGTGAAGATGGTGGTATTTTAGAGACTGTACTTGTTGAATTGGCTGATTATTTAAAAGAGCAAGATAAATTAAATAAGCAAATAAGCTCTGCTATGGCATACCCAATGTTTATAATAGCGGTATCATTTTTAATGGTTGGATTTATGTTGAGTTTTATTGTTCCCAAAATAACTGCAATTTTTGAACAAAACGATCAAGCATTACCTCCTATGACCAAGTTTGTTATTGATGCTGGAAATTTTGTAAATAACTATTATGCAGTTATTTTAATTGGAGTAGTTATATCTATTTCATTATTTACATTTTCAATGAAGAATTATCCAAAATTTAAATATAAAATTGATAGTCTACTACTAAGACTCCCTTTTATTGGTAAACTTTTAGAAATAGGTGAATTAAGTAGATTTGCTTATATGAATTCAATCCTTATAAAATCAGGAGTTCCTGTTGTTCAGTCCTTTAAACTAGGTAGTAATATTTTGAAAAATAGTGTTATTAAAGAGCTTTTTAGTGATGCTAGTACCAAAGTTGTAGAGGGTGAAAAATTATCTAAAATTCTTGATAATAGTAAAATATATAAAATTGATGTAGCCTTTATACAAGCTGTTGCTATTGGTGAAGAGACAAGTCAACTAAGTCAAATTCTTCAAAACTTAGCTGAGCTATATACTACAGCAAATAAAGATAAAATAGGGGTGTTTTTAACACTTCTTGAGCCTATGTTTATGCTTATTGTTGGTGGCTTGATAGGTTTTATTGTTGTTGCTATGCTGTTGCCAATATTTAGTATGAGTTTAGGTTAAAAATAATAAATGAAAAAGAATGGTATTGTTTTACTTATTACACTTTTTTTTATCTTTTCTATATCAATTATAATTTTAAAAAATCTTGATGATAGTCAAAATTTTATAGAAGAAGTTAATTTAGATCATTCATTATCTCAGCTGAAACTAACAAATGAAAATTTAAAAGATGAGATTATTAATCTTACTTTTAACTATAAAGAGAATATAGATGAGCTTTTAGAGGTAACAACTTTTGGTATACCTTTTAGTTATGGTGATTTAAACTTAACTATCAAACTTGAAGAGTATTTTCCATCTAATTGCTACTTAAATGATATAAATAGTAGTGAACAACTAAATAATAATTGTGATAGAGTAGTTGTTGAAAATATACTTTATCAATATGATTTTATTGAGATATTAAATCAACTAAAACCTATATCTAATCAAGCTCAATTAAAATATTTTTTGGATACATACTACTATAAAACAAAAGATGAGCAGATTTTAACAATAGGTAATAATTTTGATTTCATTAAAATAGATACAAATAGTTCAAAAAGATATTTGGATTGTAACTATGAACTTAATACTTATAGTTTAAATAGTAGTTGTAACTTTATATATGAGCTTAACTCAAAAGAGTTATTGTCATTTAATTTTGTATTAAAATAAGCTATTATTAAACTTATTTATTTAATGTTATTTTAAAAATAGCTCCATTATCTTCATTGTAAGCTTCAAGTTTACAGTTACCCTGATCTCTAATAATCTTTTTTGCTATACTAAGCCCAACACCCATTCCAGAAGATTCTTTTGTACCTTTAAATGGTTCAAAGATATCTGGCAATACCTCTTGTGCTATACCTCCTGCGTTATCTTTGAATATTATAGTTATTTTGTTATCATCTTCAGATATATCTATCAAGAGTTTTCTATTTTCGAAATTTTCAATTTTCATCAGCTCATCCATGGCATTATTTATAATAATTATCCAAACCTGTTCCATTCTTTGAAGTTGAATATTTGCCATAAACTCAAATTCATTTTTATCCATATCCAGATCAAACAGTTTACCATTGATATATAGATTTGAGACATGTTTTATTTTATTGTATGCAAGTATTGCTGAAGTTACAATACTTGCATATATATTTGATTGTTGTTTTTCTATACTTGAGTGTTGAGACATCTCTTTCATAGAACCAACTATATTTTCTATTCTACGTAGTCCGTCATTTATTTTAGATATTGCATTTGTTAGACTATCCTTCTCTTTTGATTCTTCAAGATCTTCTATATCATATCCCATCATCTCAAAGTTTGCTTTTATATATGTAAGGGGTGTATTTATTTCATGTGTTATTCCAGCTGCTAATTGACCAGTTGCTGCGAATTTTGCACTTTTTATTCTCTCTTGCTCGTGTTGCAACCTTTGACTTTCAAGCTCTTGTTTTAATATCACTAATTCTACACTTTTTTGAATACTTGAAATTAATACTTTCATATCCATAGGCTTAGTAACAAACTTATTAACACCTAGTTCTATTGCTTTATGTAGAAAATCTTTGTCGTTATGTGCAGTTGTTATTATAATTGGTACAGATTGATTTATTTGTCTAATGTTTTCAATCATTGTCAGACCATTCATTTTTGGCATATTAATATCAGTTATTACAACATTTATTTTCTCTTTATTGTTTTGATATATATCCAATCCATCTTGACCGTTTGTAGCAAATAACAACTCTTTAAATAGATTACCAAGAATACTTTTTACTATATTACTTATTTGCTCTTCATCTTCAACATATAAAGCCGTAAGTGTTTCAAACATATTTATTTCCTATTATTTTTACTATATGATAACCAAAAGTAATTAAATTAGTTCTAAAGCTACTATAGAATATAATAATATTTATAAAAAGGATATATTATATTATGATAGTTGGTATTGAAGGTAAGTTGGTAAGAAAAGAACCAACATTAGTCTATATTGATGTAAATGGTCTAACATATGAGGTTTTTGTATCAATAAATTGTAGTTCATCAATAATAGATGAAAAAGTAAGATTACATACCACACAAATAATCAAAGAGGATAGTAATAATCTTTATGGTTTTTTAGATTTAAATGAAAAAAAACTTTTTGACACAGTAATAAAAATCAATGGAGTAGGTCCAAAAGTAGCAATGGCTATTTGTGGTACATTTACTCCAGGAAGTTTTGAACAAATTGTATCTACAAATGATGTGGGGATGTTAAAAAGAGTTCCTGGTATTGGACCTAAAGGTGCTAGTAGGCTTTTAGTTGAGCTTAGTGGTTTTGTGGTTGACCCAAACAGTGATGATGCTGGAGATAATAATGTAAATACCTCTCAAGCAGTTATGGCATTAGAATCTTTAGGATTTAAAAAAGACCAAATCAATAAAGTGCTTAGTACATGTAGTGCTAAAGATACTTCGGCTTTAGTGAAAGAAGCCTTAAAAAAATTACAAAAATAGGAATTATATATTAAATGAAAATTGCAATAGTTTTTGGTGGTTTGAGTTTTGAGCATGAGATTAGTATAGTTAGCTCTATTGCTATGAAAAAAGTTTTAAATAATGAGTTGATTTATATATTTATAGATAAAAACAGATATTTTTATCATATACCAGCAAGTGATATAAAGTCAACTCTTTTTAGTAGTGGTGAGTATAAAAAATATGACCAACTATCATTAGATCAAAATTGTTTTTCAAAAAAAAGCTTTTTTGGGAAAAAATTACTAGACTTTGATACTATACTTAACCTTACTCATGGTGGTGATGGTGAAGATGGTGTTTTAGCTGGACTTTTTAGTTTTTATTCTATACCATTTATTGGTCCAAGAGTTGATGCTAGTGTAGTATCTTGCAATAAATTTTTTACTAAAAATTATGCTTCTAGTTATGATGTTAAAACTTTACCTTGTCAGTATTTTTCAAAAGGTGATGATATAAAGTTAGAAACCTATCCTGTTATTATAAAACCAACAAAACTAGGTAGTAGTATAGGTGTTTCGATTGTAAAAGATGAAAATGAATTAGATTATGCTTTAGATGTTGCTTTTGAGTTTGATGATACTATTATAGTAGAGCCATTTATAAGTGATGTAAAAGAGTACAATTTAGCTGGAGTAAGAATCGATAATGAATTTATATTTTCAATAGTGGAAGAACCACAAAAAGAGCAGTTTTTGGATTTTGATAAAAAGTATCTTGACTTCAATCGTACAGCAACTGTTAATAATGCAGATATATCAAAAGAGCTAGAAGATAAATTGAAAAATAATTTTATGAAAATATACAATACTACTTTTAGTGGGGCTTTGATAAGATGTGATTTTTTTGTAATTGAAAATGAAGTCTATCTAAACGAGATCAATCCTATCCCTGGAAGTATGGCAAATTATCTATTTGATGACTTTAATAATATAATAAACAAATTATCTTTAAATTTGCCAAAACAAAAAAATATAACAATAAACTATGAATACGTCAATAAAATACAAAGTGCAAAAGGTAAGGTTTAAATTTGCTAGAATTAAGTAAAAAGATAACAACATTAGTTGGTAGAACAAACGCAACATATGATTTAATAAAAGATGGTGATAAGATATTAGTGGGTTTTAGTGGAGGAAAAGATTCTTTAACTCTAATACATGCATTAAAAAGAATGCAAAGTAAAGCACCATTTAAATTTGAATTTAAAGCAGTAACTATAACATACGGTATGGGTGAACAAGTACAGTTTTTAGCAGATCATTGTAAAAAATATGATATAGAACATGAGATAATTGATACAGAGATATTTGATATATCAAAAGAGAAAATTAGAAAAAATAGCTCTTTTTGTTCATTTGTTAGTCGTATGAGAAGAGGGTACTTATATACTCATGCTTTAGATAATGGATACAATAAATTAGCGTTAGGTCATCATCTTGATGATGCGATGGAGAGTTTTTTTATGAATTTCTTTTACAATGGTAGTATGAGAAGTATGCCACCTATATATAAAGCCCAAAATGGTTTGATGGTTATAAGGCCATTGATATTTTGTAGAGAAAGACAACTTTATGCATTTGCACAAACAAATTGTGTAGATGTAATAGGCGATGAGTCTTGTCCTGCAATGAGAATGGATATAAAAATGCCACATGCTAGAGCAAATACAAAAGAGTTATTAGCAAAACTAGAGGAGCAAAATCCTCAAATATTTATCTCTATGAAAGCAGCATTTTCAAATTTTCATCCAAATACTTTTTTTAATAAAGAGGATTTGGATAGTTAAAATAATAAAGAGTTATATCTCTTTATTATTCCAAAAAATTATTTTATCTCGACCTGAATGTTTAGCTTTGTAAAGTAACTTGTCTGCACTACTTACTGTATCATTCATAGTTTTATTATTTGATCTAAGATCAATACCCGCACTAAAAGTTATGGCCACTTTATGCTCTTTAAATAAAAACTTATTTTTAGTAACTACATTTTTTATTCTTGTAACATATTTCTCTAGTTCATTAATATCTTTATAGTGAACAGCAACAACAAACTCTTCTCCACCATATCTTCCTACTATATCAATATCTCTTGTGAGTTTTAAAATCAGTGATGCAAATGTTTTTAGTATCACATCTCCACCTTCATGTCCATAGGTATCATTTACTTTTTTAAAGTGATCTATATCAAAAAATATTATCGCGAAATCAGTTCCTAGTCTTTTAAACTTTTCATCAAATTTTTTAATTTCATCTTCGTATGCACTTCTTATTAGTGTACCAGTTAGATGATCTTTAGTACTTTTTGCTTTTGTTGCTTGAAGTTCATTTTCTAAAGATTTAACTTTTTCCTCTAGTATACTAACTTCATCTCTTCCTGATTGCAAATTTGAATTAACTGATTGCATCTCATTTTCAATACTAATGGCAGCTTGAACTAATTTTGATTGTAGTTTATTAAGCTCCTCTTTTGTAGAACCAGTAATTCCTATGGAAGTTATCTCTTTTTTTATCTCTGTTACTGTTGAACCACCTTGCTGATTACTATCTATTGCATCACCTAGATATTTACTCATGAGTGTAATTAGTCGTGCAATGTCTGCTGTTTTTTTAGCTACTACTTTTTTATCAACTTCAAATCTTTTTTCAATAAACTTTTCAATCTCTTGCTGTATTGATTCTTCAAATATTAATGATGGAGATTCACCTATTTTTATAGAGAAAGAGTGTAGTTCTTTATCTATTGATAAAGATATTGAAGGGGTCATTGATTGGTTTAAAAGATTTGACATTTTATCAATATTCTTTTTTTCAACTCTTTGTAATAAAATATCTATAAGTTGATGTGTTGTTTCAACTTTATTATTTTTAGTTTGTCTTACTTCATCTATACTTAGTTTTGATACGACATCTTTAAAGTATTCACACTCTTTAGTGTTGAATTTTATGTTATTTGAAATTCTACAAAATTCTTTTTCATAAGCATCTGGAGTAGCATCTATATTAGAATTAGCAAGATTAGATATAGTTTGTTTTGTTATTTCTGAGATATCTTTCATGATAATCCTTATGTTTAATTAAGTAGTTTTTTAACCATCTCATTTATTCTTTTTCCATCAGCACCACCACCAATTTGCTCTTTTGCAGGATTCATAACTTTACCCATATCTTTCATTGTTGTTGCACCAACTTGATTAATTATATTGTTAATTATAGATTCTAGCTCTTCATCATCTAATTGTTTTGGTAAATATAAAGAGAATACATCTATTTGTTCTTGTTCTGTTTGTATTAGATCATCTCTTTTAGCTGTTTTGTATTGCACTATTGCTTCTTCTCTTTGTTTGATACCTTTTTGTATCAATTTGATTATATCTTCATCGTTTAAATCAACTCTTTGATCAACTTCAATCTGCTTTATCATAGTGTTTATAGCTCTTATAGAATCTCTTTTTTGAATCTCTTTTGCTCTCATTGCATCTTTTAAGTCTGATTTTAACTGCTCTTTTAAATTCATCTTTATTACCTTTGATTATTTTATCGGATATTATATCAGAACTACTGATAATTTATGTTAAATCAATGATTGTTTGCTCTATAAAAATATTTAGTTTTCGTAAGACATCTTCATCTTCAACATTATCTGTTAGTTTTTCTATATTTTTTAACATTGGTTTAAATTTTTCTTTTGCTTTAGAGGTAATTGGTTTTCCACTTCTAATAATAGCATCTCTTCTTAAAAACTCCATCACCATTTTTTTATTACCCAAAATTGCGGAATAAGTTATTGGTAAAATATTATAATTATCAGCAATATTTTGTATATCTCTTCCTACACCATATACTAAATTTAATAGATCAATGTTATTACCCCATACACATGAATGTATTATAGTTCTACCTAAGTTATCAATCGATTTGTAATCATATCTAGTAACTTCAATTAGTTTTCTAAATAATTTTAAATTAGGATTATGAATTAATGCAATTTTTGTATATATTGTTTGACCATCTTTATTTCTTGAATCGATATCTACATTATTTACAAGCAAAAATACTAAGTTTTCTCTAAACTCTGCAAAATATTCATTGATGTTAAACATTCTTAACACATATTCATAAAATATATTATGACCTTTTTTATTTTTTAAATTTATATCGACTTTACTTTGTAAATATAGTTTAGTTGTTTGAGTATTTCCGTATAAAAAAGGTGTGAAAAACAGTGGATTTCCTGTTGAGTCCAAATAATTAAAATCATAATCTTTTATGTTTAAAATTTCTTTTAAAATAAGCATATATTTACCCTCAGGGTCTAAATATACGGCATACTCTTTATGCTCTAGAGCTCTTTGCTTATGAAGATACAAAACTATCTCATTTAACACTTCTGGTATTGTTTGACTATGACGATTTCTAAGTGTCGGGTTTGCACCATATTGTATTAAGAGCAATATGATATCAAGATATTTTATCCCTTTTTGTACAGCTATATACAATGGTGTTTCATAATTTTTATTCATTAAATTAATATCCAACTTATTATCTAATAAAAATGCACACCCCTCTATATCACCTTTTCTTACCATCTCAAATAAAATAGTTTCACTATTCTTATTAATGTCATTTATATCTGAACCATTGCTAATTAATTTTCGCGCTACATTTTTTAGTTCACTTCGTCTATTTTGCTCCCAGTCACTTACTCTTGTGAATGCATACATAACCTCAAGTAAAACAGAGTCGTGGTTATCACTTTTTGCATTTATATTAGAACTAGCTTCAATTGCAGTATCAAGTAAATCATTCGCCTCATCACCTCTAAGTGCAGTATATGTTAAAAAATTTAATCCATGTGGATCAGGTATAGTTGGATCAGCACCATTATTTAAAAGCTTTGTTGCTATTTTATCATCATCTAAAACAATTGGGTCATGTAAAATTGTTTTACCACTTGTATCAATGTTATTTAGTTCAATATCTGTATTTTCAATAATTTCATCAATTAAGTTATCATCTCCATAAGATATCGCATCAAATGCAACATTTCTATTTTGATTATCAGCAATATTTATATTTATATCATTTTCTATTAGTACTTTTGCTATATCAAGATTTCCATTTATTACTGCATCTTGTAGTAGAGATCTACCATTTTGATCGATCTCATTTATATTAAATTTACTGTGGGCTAAAATATTTTCAACAATACTTATTTCACCTTTTTCAACAGCTAGTCTCACTGTTGAGATATTATTTTTATTTCGGGTAGTGACTAAAACACCTTTAGATATAAGCCAATTTGCAGCAATAAATTTATTTTTAGTTAAACAAATATCCAAAAGAGTTAAACCTTTGTCGTTTGTATGATTAAGGTCGATTTTAGTAGATTCTATTAGATTTTCAGCCTTTTCTTTAGAAAACTTAGTATCTAACAATATATCTTTTAATTTTATTAAAGATGATCCAAAATTAGTAAAAAGTGTTTTCATCTTAGTTTAAACTTTAATTATTTCTATTTTTATCTAAATAAACCATAATTGCTTTTTGCGCATGAAGTCTATTTTCTGCTTCACTAAAAATTGTGTCTGCATGTTTTTCAAATATATTTGTACTTACTTCATACTCTCTATAAGCTGGTAAACAGTGCAGGAAAATAGAATCTTTTGAGGCTTGAGACATTAACTCATCATTTACAATAAAACCATCAAAATCTTTTACTCTTTTCTCTTTTTCATCCTCTTGCCCCATTGATACCCATGTGTCTGTTGTAACTACTGTTGCATCTTTTACTGCAACTTTAGGATCATTTGTAACAGTAATAGTTGAACCACTTAATTTTGCAAATCCTAAAGCATCATCTAAAATATCTTGATCTACTTCATACCCTTTTGGTGTAGCAATTCTTAAGTCAAATCCAAGTTTACTAGCTAACATAAGCCAAGAATGTGTCATATTGTTTCCATCACCAACATACGCAGCAACTAAATTATCCTGCAAATTATGTTCACATATTGTTAAATAATCAGCCATTAGTTGTACTGGATGAAATTTATCTGTAAGTCCATTTATAATTGGTACTTTTGAGTGTGAAGCAAACTCTTCTAGCTCTTTTTGTGAGTCATTTCGTATCATTATCATATCAACCATTCTTGATATTACTCTGCTTGTGTCAGATATAGGCTCACCTCGACCTAGTTGTATGTCATTTGAACTTAAAAAAAGCCCTACACCACCTAGCTGATAAATACCTGTTTCAAAACTAACTCTTGTTCTTGTACTACTTTTTTCAAAAATCATCCCAAGAGTTTGCATTGGCATATATTTTTTAAAAATTTTCTCTTTAGTCTCTTTTTTGATCTGTACAGCTAAATCTATAATCTCCAAAATTTCCTCTTTTGAGTAATCTTTTAAAGTTAAAAAATGTTTCATTGTTATATCCTATTATTTTTAAAAAGTTAATATTATAATTAAATAATATTAAATATTCTCTTTGTGACGAGTTATATTTGCGCCAAGTTTTGCAAGTTTTTCCTCAAGTTTATCATATCCTCTATCTAAATGATAAATTCTATGAATATCTGTATTCCCATTTGCTACAAGTGCTGCTAAAACTAAAGCGCTACTCGCTCTTAAATCAGTAGCCATAACATCAGCACCAAATAATTTCTTAGGAGTACCATTTATAGTAGCAACTGTACCATTTAGAGTTATCTCCGCACCCATTCTTACAAGCTCACTTACATGCATAAAACGATTTTCAAAAAGTTTTTCATCTATTATGCTTGTTCCGCTTGCCATTGTTGCTATTGCCATAAACTGTGCTTGCATATCTGTTGGAAAGCCTGGATATTCTGTTGTTGTTATATGGACTGGTTTTATGTTGTTCGCAGGTAAAATAGTAACACTATTTTCATCTTTAATTATCATATAACCCATCTCTTCAAATTTTGCCAATACTGCATCAAGGTGCGAAGGGATAACATCCTCAACTTTTAACACAGAATTAGTAATAGCACCCGCACAAAGATATGTACCAGCTTCAATTCTATCAGGGATGATTTTAAAATCTTTAAACGGTAGTGGTTCTTGATTGGAGCCTTCAATTTTCATTGTATTTGTTCCAATACCATCTATTTTTAGTCCAGCATCTCTTAAAACTTCACAAAGTTGTACAACCTCTGGTTCTTTTGCAGCATTTATAATTGTTGTAACACCGCTTGCCAAAGCTGCTGCCATTACAATATTTTCTGTACCTGTTACTGTTATTTTATCAAAAACAATAGTTGCGCCCTTTAATGGTCCATTAGAACTTGCTTGTATATATCCATTTTTAATCTCTATTTTAGCACCCATTTGTTCTAGTGCTTTTAGATGAAGATCAACAGGTCTTTGCCCTATAGCACAACCCCCTGGTAGTGAAACTTCACAGTGTCCAAACCTTGCAAGAAGTGGTCCTAAAACTAGTATTGAAGCTCTCATTGTTTTTACTATCTCATATGTTGCTTTTGTATTTGTTATTGTTGTAGAATCAATCTCTAGAGTACTATTCTTGGTATAACTTGATCCTAGCATACCTAAAAGTTTAAGTAAAGTGTTTATATCAACTACATTTGGTAAATTTGATATATTTATTTTATTTGATGAAAGAATGGTTGAAGCAAGTAAAGGAAGAGCTGCATTTTTAGCACCACTTATTTTAACTTCACCACTTAAATTTTGTTTTCCTATAACTTTTAAGTAGTCCAATGATAGTTCCTTGTTAATAATGTATTATATAAATCATTATATCAAATCAAAATAAAATAAAAGATATAATTTTTTATGAATGAATTAAATATATTAAAAATCAGTTTAAAAGATTATTTTACCAAACCTATGTTGAGTATGATTTTATATCCGCTACTTGGAAGTATAGTGGTGCTTTATTTTGCCTTTTTTTCACTTGCAGATACGGGACTAGAAAGTCTTCAAGATACCCATATTCAAATAGAGCAACATCAAACATCAATTCAAAATGGTGAAGTGGTACAAGATCATATAAAAGAAACTTATACAGGAAGCGGTATTATCGATTTTTTACTTCAATATACTATCACCTCTTGGATAGTTAGTTTTTTTGTTTATTTTATAGGTTTGTTTGCTATTGGATACTTGTCTATTTTTATATCTTTATTAATAATAGGATTACTTACCCCTAAAATATTATCAATAATACATAAAAAACACTATTCTGAAATAGTTATTGAAGGGTATGGAACAGTAACAAACGGTGTTATTATGCTTATAAAAACTGCATCTATTATGATATTGTTATTTTTACTTTTGATGCCATTTTATTTTATACCTATTATTAATATTTTCGCTATTAATTTACCATTTTATTATTTTTTTCATAGAATGCTTCATTATGATGTTTCATCAACCTTAATGCCCAAAGAGCAGTTTATAAACATTTATTACAACAATAAAAGTACAATGAGATTGAAAACAATTTTCTTGTATTCGATCTCACTTATCCCTTTTGTGGCATTTTTTATTGCTGTATTTTATATAATCTATTTAGGTCATACATATTTTTTAAAATTAAAAGAGAAAAATGAAGTTAAGTTTACTTAATATATAATCTATGAATAATTAAATAAGGGGTTACAATGAATAAAGATTTTTTAGAAGCAATGAACTTCAGACATGCTTGCAAAGTGTTTGATGAAAACAAAAAGATAGAACAAAGTGATTTAGAGTTTATATTAGATATGGGAAGAAAATCACCATCATCATTTGGGATGGAGCCTTGGAAGTTTTTAGTTGTACAAAATAAAGAGTTAAAAGAGAAACTAAGACCATTTTGTTGGAATCAAGCACAAATTACTACTTGTAGTGATTTGGTTATAATACTGGCTAAAATAGACGATTTAAAACCAGAAAATAAATATGTACCTACTATGTTTAATAGAAGAGAGATGCCAAAAGAGAAGTTTGATTTTTATATAGATCTTTATGCGAAACATCTATCACATACTATGAGTAGTGATGAGAATATCTTATCTTGGAGTGCTAAGCAGTGTTATATTGCTTTGGGAAATATGATGACAGCTGCAGCATCAATTGGTATTGATTCTTGTCCAATAGAGGGATTTGAAAAAGAAAACATTGAAAAGATTCTAAAATTAGATACTTCAAAATATCAATTAGCAGTTCTAGTGCCACTAGGTTATAGAATAAATGAACAATCAACTCAATTAAGATTAGAAAGTAGTGAAGTTATAGAGTATATATAAATAAAAAGAGGAATTTAAATGGAAAGTACAACAATAAAAGAGATAAATAGTAGAAAAATAGATATAGAAAATCAATTAGAAGATCTATTTAAAAAAAATATGAAAATTACAGATTGGGATGTTCCTGAAGCAGATGATAACACTGCAGCACAGATGATTGTAAAAATAATGGAAGATAAATTAAAGTTAATAAAAGAAGATGTTGATAATGGAAAGTATGATTTTTATTAAAATTTATATCATTTAGGATATAATCCAAAAAATATTTCAACTATATATGGAGAATCAAATTGAGTAAAAAAGAAGTAAAAAAAGTAGTTTTAGCTTACAGTGGTGGACTTGATACAAGTATTATTTTAAAATGGCTTCAAGATGAGTACAACGCAGAAGTTATAACATTTACTGCAGACTTAGGTCAAGGTGAAGAGGTTGAGCCTGCACGTCAAAAAGCACTTGACAATGGAATAAAACCAGAAAATATATTTATACTTGATATTCAAGAGGAGTTTGTAAAAGATTATGTATTCCCAATGTTTAGAGCAAATGCAATATATGAAGGGGAGTATCTTTTAGGTACAAGTATAGCTAGACCACTAATTGCAAAAAAACAGATTGAAATTGCAAATAAAATGGGAGCTGATGCTGTGTCTCATGGAGCTACTGGAAAAGGAAATGACCAAGTTAGATTTGAGATAGGTTATCTATCTTTAAATCCAGATATTACAGTTATAGCACCTTGGAGAGAGTGGGATTTAAATAGTAGAGAAAAACTTCTTGCATATGCTAAAAATCACGGTATAAATATAGATGCAAAACATATGGATGAAAATGGAAACCCAACAGTTAGTCCATACTCAATGGATGCAAATTTACTGCATATCTCTTATGAGGGATTACATTTAGAAAATCCAAATGCTGAGCCTGAAGACTCTATGTGGTTATGGACAACAGATCCAAAAGATGCTCCTGATGTTGCCGAGTATTTAACTATCGGGTATAAAAATGGTGATCCAATATCTATAAATGATGAAGAGTTATCTCCAGCTAAACTTCTTAAAAAACTAAATGATTATGGAAATAAGCATGGTATTGGAAGAATTGATATAGTTGAAAATAGATATGTAGGTATGAAAGCTAGAGGTTGTTACGAAACTCCAGGTGGAACTATTATGTTAAAAGCACATAGAGCAGTAGAATCTATTTGTTTAGATAGAGAAGAAGCGCATATGAAAGATGGAATGATAGCAAAATATGCACAGCTTATATATAATGGCTTTTGGTTCTCACCTGAGAGAGAGATGATGCAAGCAGCAATTGATTGTACTCAAAAACATGTTGAAGGTACAGTAAGACTTAAACTTTACAAAGGAAATGTAATAGTTGTAGGTAGAACATCTCCAAAATCACTATTTAGTGAAGAGCATTCTACTTTTGAAGCTGATGACGTTTATAATCAAAAAGATGCAGAAGGGTTTATTAGACTAAATGCACTAAGATTTATTATTGAAGGTCACACAAGAGGAACAAAAAAATAAATTAAAGGTTTCATATTGAAATATCTAGAAGACTTAGAAAAAATTTGTAAAATCAACTCATACACTAAAAATAAAGATGGTGTAGATGAAGTTGGTTCTGTTATGCAAAATTGGCTTGAAAAAATAGGCTTTGAGACTACAACGCACGAAAGAGTTGAGATTGGAAATCATCAGCTATTTACAACTCCAAAAATAGAGGGAGATAAAATTCTTCTTTTAGGGCATAATGATACAGTTTTTCCTGTTAGTTCATTTGACAATTATCACGAAGATGATAGTTGGATTTATGGTCCTGGAGTTTGTGATATGAAAGGTGGTAATGTTGTTGCCCTTGAAGCTCTAAAAGATATTTTTGAAAAAAATAAAGAGATAAAAAATATCGATTTTTTATTAGTATCAGATGAGGAAACAGGAAGTGATGATAGTAAGTATATCACTTTAGAGTTAGCAAAAAAATATGATTATTGTTTTGTATTTGAAGCTGCAGGTGAAAACCTTGAAATAGTAACAGGGAGAAAAGGTGTTGGTACATACACTATAGCTATCGAGGGACGTGCAGCTCATGCAGGTACTAGCTATATAAAAGGTATAAATGCAAACCTAGAAGCTAGTTGTAAATTGCAAGAGCTTACAAAACTTACTAATCTTGATATAGGAACAACTGTAAATGTAGGTAAAATAACAGGCGGAATTGGTGCAAATACAATCAGTCCAAAATGTGAGATGCTTTTAGAGATAAGATATAAATTAAATAGTGAAAGAGATAGACTACTAGAAGCATTGGAAAATATTACTAATACTTCATATGTAGATGGTACAGAAGCTACTTTATCTGGCTTAATTCAAAGAGATGTGATGGAGCCAAATGAAAAACAATTTGAGTTTATAAAAAAACTTGAATCAATTACAAAACTTAATATAGCAACAGAACAAAGAGGTGGGGTAAGTGATGCTAATCATGTTGCTTCATGTGGAGTTGTAACACTTGATGGTTTTGGACCTTTTGGTGATGGTGATCATACTATAAATGAGAGAGCACTAAAAAGTAGTTTTGTTCAAAGAATTAAAATGATGAGTGATATATTAGCTTATCATCAATCAAATAATTTTAAATTTTAAATTATTTAAAAGAAGAGTTCACACCATATTATGTTACTTAAAGTATCATGTAAAAATAGAAGTGTAACTATTCTTAACACTACTCACTATACTATTAGAAAATCAACATAATATAAAAAATATAATAAGCCTTTTTAGATAAAATCATAATTGAAAATAAATTTTATATAAAAGGACTTATTAATGAGTTTAGTTGCAAATTATAAAGCACACACAGAAGAAAGAGCAAAGCTTGGTGTTCCACCATTAGCTTTAACAGCAGAGCAAGTTTCACAGCTTGTTGAATTATTAAAAGCTGATGAAATTAAAG
>JAYEMI010000061.1:0-9128 GCA_034718015.1 Campylobacterota bacterium
CACCAAATGAGATATATTTTAAAGCTATTAATAATGTAGATAATAAATTGTTACAAAAAGTATCGTAGGCTTATGGAATAAGAATGTTAAGTTAAGTGGTCTTGACAAAGGAGGACATTATATTAACAATTATAACAAAACTAAAGTTAAGCTTATGTATAATTATTTACATATTAGAAAAAGGATAGATTATGAATTACAAAAAGTTATCATTAAGTATGGTTGCGGCTTTAAGTATTACATCTTTAAATGCTTATGAGATGAAGTCAATGGGCTATAAAGCTACAGGTTTAGGTGGTGCAGGAGTTGCTAGTAGTCGTGGGAGTTTAGCTACATACTATAATCCAGCCTTACTAGGTATAAGTGATTATACTACAGAGATAAGTTTAAATGTGGGTGCTGCAGTAAGAGAAAATGGACTTATAGAAGCTGTTGATGATTTAAATGAACTTGGTTTAACTGATAGTTTGGATGCGATTGAAGATATTACTTCAACAAATTATGAGTCTATGACCTCTAGTCAAAAATCAGCATTTGACAAAGTTGAGAGTGCTATAGATATTTTAAATAGAATCCCAAATTCAAATGGAGTTGAAGTAAGCCCTAGTGTTTCTCTTGCAACTCAAATATCAAGATACTTTGGTATTGGTGTTTATTCCTCAGCTGAAATTAGAGTAAATATGAATTTTGCACAAGATGATAATGGGAATAAAAAACTTGGACTTATTTTTGATACAGATGCAGGTTATATTGAATATACAAATGGTACCATAAAAGAATCTGATCAAACATCTTATGATACTTTATCTCTTCAAGGTGGTATAGATAATAACCTTACAACAATAAATGTAAATACAATGATTACTGCAGAAGTTCCACTTAGTTTTGCAGTTCCTTTTGAGATGAGAAATGGTACATTAAGTTTTGGTATAACAGGAAAAGCAATGGCTGTTGAGATATTTTCTAAAAACTTTGCTATAGATAGTGATACAGAAGAGTTGACGGATGATTATGAAGAAAATAAAAAAACATATAGTGCAGTTGGTGTAGACCTTGGAGTTGCTTATAAAGAGCATAAAACAGGTCTTACTCTTGGTCTAGTTGGAAAAAATATAAATAATCCTTCATTTGAAACAGAACCTGATAATAGTGGTAATGTAGAAACTTTTGAACTTGAGCCATTTTTTAGAGCAGGTCTTAGTTTGCCTGTATGGAATGACAACATAGAGTTTGCAATAGATGCAGACCTTCAGCAAAGTGATACATCTTATGAGGGGATGAAGTCTCAGTATGTTGGTGGTGGTATGGAGTTTCATCCAGCTTCTTGGTTTGCTTTAAGAGCTGGGCTTATGAAAAATGTAGCTACAGAGTCTATAAATGAAGGCTTTATTTATACTGCAGGATTTGGATTTGGTTTAAAATGGCTTCAACTAGATGCTTCAGTACAAATGTCACAAGAGACGGGTACATTTGAAGATGAAGAGATACCTAAATATGTAGCAGCAAATATCTCTTTTATCTCAAGATGGGGTGATGGGTACAATAGAAAAGTACCTCCAGCTGAATAATTAAAATTATTAGTTAAATTTAAAAGGCAATTATCATCTTTTTTGATAATTGCCTTTTTGCGTTACTACATCTTTTTGTTTTTGTTTTCTTGATGGATCTTTCTCTACATAAATTTTTTCTCTAGTCCATGGATCAACCTCTGTATAATACATAAGTGTTGAGTATGTTGATGGAGTAGGGGTGAAAACTTGTACTTGTTCTGGATTAAGTTTTAAGTCTGCATTTGCAAATGTTTTTAAATCTTCCATATCTTTTTGGGTACTTCCTGGATGTGCTGCTATCATATAGTATGTAAGAAATTGTTTTTTACCACTTTGACGATTTAGAGCTTCGAAATTTGCTTTAAAGTCTGTAAGGACTTGTTTGCTTGGTTTACCCATATATTTTAATACTTTTGTTTCACTGTGTTCTGGGGCTATTTTCATCTGACCACTTACATGATGAGATACTATCTCTTTTAAGTACTCTTTTCCATGAGTTTTATCTTCATTTATTAAATCATACCTAATACCACTATTTACAAATACTTTTTTAACTCCAGGAGTTTTTCTGATATCTTGAAGAAGTTTTATGTTTCTTTGATGATTTGGTTTTAAAACTGGACATATTTTATAATCATTCCACTCTTTTTTTCTATTGTTTGGTTGAAACATTCTAAAACCTGTACATCTTCTATCTTCACATACACCTTTTTCTAGTTTTTTATTACACTCATATCCATACATGTTTGCAGTTGCTCCACCCACATCAGAGATAGTACCTTTGAACTTTGGATTAGCTGTAAAGGTTTTTACCTCTTTTAAGATACTATCTTCACTTCTACTTCTTATGGTTCGTCCTTGATGAACTGATATAGCACAAAAGTTACACTCCCCATAACAACCATGATGAGTAGTAATAGAAAACCTTATAGTCTCCATAGCTTTTACTTTTCCATCTTTTGAGTAAAATGGATGGACTTCTCTTTCATAAGGGAGATTATAAACATTATCTATTTGTTTTTCATCCATATAAAATTGTGGTGGATTTTGAATTAAATACCTACCATTATGCTCTTGATAAAGACCTTTAGAGGTTAAAGGGTCATTATTTTCATAAAAAAGATGAAACATCTCAATAAATTTATTTTTATCATTTTTATCTTGGCACTCTTTTAGTGTCGGTAGTTCTATATGGCTATCTTTTCTCTCTTTTGATATATAACAAAGACCTCTTATCTCTTCATAACTTTTATTTTCTTTTAAAGCATTAGCTAGTTCTATAATAGTTCTTTCAGCCATACCATATACAAGAATATCTGCTTTTGCATCAAATAAGATACTTCCTCTGACCTTATTTGTCCAATAATCATAATGTGCAGTTCTTCTTAAACTAGCTTCTATACCACCTAAAACTATAGGAACAGTATTTTTAAAATATCTTCTTATTAAGTTACTGTAAACTAATGTAGCTCTATTGGGTCTACGATTGTTTTTTTCTCCAGGAGTGAAGTCATCTGAATTTCTAAACTTCTTAAGTGCTGTATAATTTGCAACCATACTATCCACAAGTCCAGAGCTAACTCCCCAAAATAGTTTTGGCTCGCCTAGTCTTGTTATATCTTCATCGCTGTTAATATCTGGTTGAGCTATGATACCTACTTTGAAACCTTGCTGAAGTAAAAGTTGTCCAACTATAGCCATACCACTATATGGGCTATCTATATAGGTATCTCCACTTACAAGTATGATGTCTAGTTGGTTCCAGTTTAATTGTTTTAGCTCTTTTGCTGTTGTTGGTATAAACATATTTTATATCTTTTTTATTATTTATTTTTAGTGTATTGTAATAGTTTTAAAGTTTTACTTTTGATTGTTATTTATAATTTATAGCCAATTTTGGATAAAGTTTTGAAGATATCTTTATCGACTTTTTTTCTAATTCTTAAGAGGAGATTTTTTAGAGCAGACTCACTCATCTGTTCATCATCCCATACATATTGTGATACTTCATCTTTTGTAGTAATTCTATTTTTATTTTTAATCAATAACTCTACAAACATAGCCTCTTTTTTACTTAGTTGTATCTCTTGATTATTTTTAATTATAACTTTTTTATTTTTATTGTAGAAAATATTTTCTTTTATAATTATAATATCATTACAGTATCTTTCAAATCTATAAGATATTTTATTTAAAAGTATTCCAAATCTTTCAAAACTAATTGGTTTTATCTCATAGCTTGTAAGTCCTAGTGGCATAGCTTCTAATAAAAATTTTTCATCTTTGAATCCACTTAGTACAACAAGAGGTATCTCTAGATTTGTTTCTCTAATCTCTTTTAGAAAATCTAAAGCGATACCATCATCAACTTTTAAATCACTGATTATTAGATCTATATCTTGGTTTTCATATATATCTAAAGCATCTTGTATTGTACTACAATGTATAACATCTTGAAAATATAGTTCAAGTAGTTTTACAGTAGTTTTTGCAAATTGCAAATTGTCTTCTAAAAATAATAAATTTTTATTTTTTAGGTTTTTCAATACTTAATCTTCCACACTTTTTATTTGAATATTTATAAATTATACTGTTTTATATCTAAAATATTAATTTTGCATATTAAATGTAGTATCAATATTAAGCTCTTTTTGTTAAAATCACGATAACTAAAAAGAACATTTTAAAAGGAAAAGCTAAATGAAAAAAGTGGAAATAGATAAACCAGATGATTTTTTGAAACTAGTAGCTAGTAAAAGTAAAGAGTATTTATATCATGATCATCCAAACGAGGGGATAGATTTGTTTTGTGATGATGCAGTTGAAGATATAGGTTGGCACTGTGTTGCTTTTGATTTTATTACATATAGAGGTATTGCAGAGTTTATTGAAGATAATTGTGAAGGTACACTTACTTTTAATGACCATCCTTTAGGATTCAATGGTTTTGTAGAGGTTGATAATATTGAAGATGTAAGGATACAGGTAAAACAATATGTGGTAGATTTAATAAAATCAAATTTGCTTGAAGAGTATGATGAAGATCAAATAGAAGCTATGGAGTTTTTAGGTATTAAAAACTAATGGAAGAGCTTATTAGAGATTGGGGATATATTATTCTCTTCTTATACTCTTTTGGTGGTGGTTTTGTAGCATTGGTAGTTGCTGGTATTTTATCTTATAGCGGTGAGTTAAATATTTTTATTGTTTTATTAGTAGCTGGTACTGCTAATTTTATAGGTGATCAGTTTTTATTTACTATTGCTAGAAAAAATAAATCTCAAGCAAAAGAGATGATGAAAAAACATCAAAGGAAAATAGCACTTTCACATCTACTTATGAGAAAGTACGGATCAGCTGTTATTTTTATACAAAAATATATCTACGGTATAAAAACACTTATACCACTTGCTATGGGTCTTACTAAGTATGATTATAAAAAGTTTATTTTTTTTAATATTTTCGCAACTATTGCTTGGACTTTAATTGTGGGGTTATCTTCTTATATGCTAGGTGAACTTGTATACAAATATATAGAGGAGTTTAAAACTTATGGAATTGTATTTGTAGTAGTTGTTTTACTTCTTGTTGCGTATCTTTTTAAAAAAATACTAAAATAATACCACTAAGATATTTTTAGATATAATTGATAGATTAATATAAAAAGAATAATATAAAAAAGGTAGATAATGATAGAAGTTTATAATGCAATAACAAATATTGCTAATGATTTAGAAAAAAATGTTTTTGTAAACTATAATAATTTTGTAAAGCCAGATTTAACAGATGAGCAAATAGATGCAAATGTATATGATTATTGTTCATTGGTTATAGAAAAAGAGATGGAAGCACTTAAAAGTGTTAAAAGCATAATTGGTAAAGATAAAAAACAATACTGTTTAAATAACGAAAATGGAAAATATGTAGTAAGTTATGTTGCAATAGATAATATAAATTTATTAGATTTGAATTTTTCACTTGGTACGATATTTGGTATATATGAAAATGATTTTGAAGCTAGTAATTTAAAAGCAGCTATTTATATAACTTATGGACCAACTTTTCAGCTAGTATTTGCTTCAAAAGATGAAGGTGTAAAATATTTTTCAAATGAACATGGTGAGTTTATTCAGCAAGATTCTTTAACTTTAGAGAATAAAGGGAAGATAAACTCAACAGCAGGAAAACAAAATGAATTTAACTCTAAACACAAAGAGTTGATACAAAGTTTTTTCAATGATGGATATAGACTGAGATTTAGTGATTCTTTAGCTTTAGATACACATCAAATATTATTCAAAAAAGGTGGAATCTATTCATCTCCATCAACTATCTCAAATCCTGATGGTACTTTAGAGGTTATATTTGAAGCATTTCCTATTGCATTTATCATTGAACTTGCAAATGGTGTAGCAATAGATGGAAAGAATAGAATCTTAGATATAAAATCTCCACAACTACATCAAAAAACACCAATCTATTTTGGTTCAAAAGATGAGTTAAATAAAGTGATAGAAAAATTAAAATAAATAATATAAGATAAGGGATAAAATGTTTAATAAAAGTATAAACGCATATGAAGATGCAAAAAAAGTTATACCAGGTGGTGTTGATTCTCCTGTTCGTGCATTTGGTGGTGTGATTGGAACGCCACCTTTTATAGAAAAAGGGCAGGGGAGTTATATGTATGATATTGATGGTAATAAATACCTAGATTTTGTACAAAGCTGGGGACCTCTTATCTTTGGTCACTCAAATAAAGAGATAGAAGATGTAGTAATAGATACAGTTAAAAAAGGTCTATCATTTGGAGCACCAACTGAACTAGAAACACAATTAGCTTCTGAGATAGTTGAGATGTTTGACAATATTGATAAAGTTAGATTTGTTAGCTCAGGAACTGAAGCTGTAATGTCTGCAATTAGAGTAGCAAGGGGAGTTACAGGTAAAAATGACATTGTAAAATTTGAGGGTTGTTACCACGGACACAGTGATAGTTTACTAGTTGCTGCAGGAAGTGGTATGGCTACATTTGGAGCGCCTAGTAGTCCTGGTGTTCCTGCAGATCTAACAAAACATACACTTCTTGCAGAGTATAATAATATAGCTCAATTAGAGAAGTGTTTTGATGAATCTTCTGATATAGCATGTATAATAATTGAACCAATTGCTGGTAATATGGGACTTGTTCCAGCTAGTGAAGAGTTTTTGGCTAAATGTAGAGAATTATGTGATAAAAATGGAGCTCTTTTGATTTTTGATGAGGTTATGTCTGGATTTAGAGCTAGTTTAAAAGGTGCTGCAGGGATAGTTAAAACTACACCTGATATGGTTACTTTTGGCAAAGTAATAGGTGCAGGTATGCCTGTTGGGGCATTTGCAGGGAGTTTAAAAATAATGTCACAATTAAGCCCTGAAGGTAAAATATACCAAGCAGGTACTTTAAGTGGAAATCCAGTAGCCATGGCAGCTGGGTTAAAGTCTTTGCAAAAATTAAAAGCAGATACAACTATCTATGACAGGTTAAATGCAAAAGCTGTTAAATTAGTAAATGGTTTAAAAGAGGTAGCAACAAAACACAATATACCACTTCAAGTAGATACAAGAGGTAGTATGTTTGGGTTTTTCTTTTGTATTGAGGTTCCAACAAATATGAAAGAGGTAGGGAAGTGTGACTTTGAAAGATTTGCAAAATTTCATAACGAGATGTTAAAGCGAGGTTTTTATTTTGCATGTAGTCAATATGAGGCTGGATTCATTTGTGACACAATGACTGATGATGATATAGATGCTACAATCAATGCTGCTGAAGATGTGATGGCAACACTTTAAAATATTAAATAAAAAGGGATTAATAATGATAAAACACATAGTATTTTTTAAACTTTCACCTGAGGGTATGAAACAAAAAGATTTAATAGTAGAGAGGTTAAATTCTTTAAAAAATGAAATAGATTTCGTAAGAGCTTTAGAAGTAGGTATAAACTTTGCTTCAGAAGATAGAGCATTTGATTTGTCTTTAACAGTTATTGTTGATAATAAAGAGGCATTAGAAGCTTATGCTAAACATGAAAAGCATATACCTGTAGTAGAGTTTTTAAAATCACTTGATACTCAAACTAAAGTTGTTGATTATGAGTTACCAAAAAAAGTTGATGGTGAATTTGGTGAAGCAACTATAATTAAAAAAGCAAATTTATATTTTGATGGTCAAGTTACAAGTAGAACTGTAGTAGAAGCAGATGGTTCTAGAAAAACTTTAGGTATTATGATGCCAGGAAGTTATACCTTTGGTACACAAGAAGCTGAACATATGGAGATATTAGCTGGTAAAGTAGAGGTTGAATTTTCAGATGATAGTAACAATGAAACAATAGTTGGTGGTGAGTATTTTGAAGTACCTGCTAACTCTAGTTTTGATATAAAAGTGTTAGAGATTACAGATTATTGCTGTACATACATAAACTAAAGTACCGTTATGGAAGAGAATAACAAAGATGAGCAAAAAACTACACCAAAACATAGGGATAAACTTGAAGCTTTAGATAATATGTCTTTGGGTATATCTATTGTTGTAGCTATTGCTTTAGGTGTTGGTATAGGTTTGCTTCTTAAAAGCTGGACAGGATATACATGGACATTATGGTTGGGTGTTGCATATGGAATAGCAGCAGCCGTATTAAATGTGTATAAAGCGTATAAAAGAGCTCAAAAAGGTTTTGATGAGCTAGCAAATGATCCAAAGTATAAATATAAAATGGAAAATGGCTATAAAGACAACGATGATAAATAAAGCTTTAAAAATATTTTTTATAGTTGATTTTGGTGTAATTTTATTTTGTATCTTAAGTGGAAATATGAGTTGGCTTTTAAATACTCAAATAGCTTTTTTTAGTTCTTTATTTGTAACTCTTGGTTCATATATGGGATATATAAAAAATGTAGAAAAAAGAGTTGAGTATCAAGTAAATGATGATGATAATTACGATGAACTTGATAAAATGGATGATAAATATGATCTTTATTCCCCTGATATTGAAGAGGAGATTAAAGAGAATCCAACTAAAGAGGAGATACAAGAAGCTATGAAACCAATAAAACAAAACTATTTTAAAAACTTCAAAAGTGGTTTTAGTGGTATGGCATCTTTTTATCGACTTGCAGGTTATATTGGTCTTATTGTTGGATTCTTTTATCTTAATAATAATGGCTATTTACATATTTACTCTTATATCTTTGGCTTTATAATAGTTCCTATCTCTGCATTAGTATTTGCATTTGCAATGAAAAAAGAGGAAAAAGTAAATTAGTTTTTAGTCTTATCATCTATCAAGGAGAACCTTTATGTATAAAAAATATCTTATTTTAGTTATATTTATAAGTAGTTTATTTGCAAGTGAAACACCAGTTGGAACACAAAAAACAATAAAAATGTGTGTTGATCCATATTGGCTTATAAGTATAAATCAAGAGTTACAAATAGCAAAAGTAAAAGCACAAGAGTCTGAAAATATAAAAGCTGACTTTTTAGCGAAGATGTCGCATGAGATAAGAACACCTATGAATGCTGTTTTAGGG
>JAYEMI010000062.1:0-9109 GCA_034718015.1 Campylobacterota bacterium
GGCTTCATAATATTTCTAAAATTGAGATTGATATAAAGTAGCAAATTTCACTCGCTCCCATCGTCCCCGATGGGAATTAGGAATAAGTTTATCAATATTTATCTATTGTAAAATATCTTTATATATATGATTTAATCTTTACTAAATATATCTTCAGCCCATTGTGTTATTGGACCTCTTAATACTTTTTTTAATTCTATTGCAAATAGATTAACTAGTGTTGTTTTCTCTTGAGTTGATTTTAAAAGTGTTGTTAGGGAGTTTGTGTATCTGTTTACATAAAAATTATCTATTTGTTTATTACTCCCTAAAATTACTACTTTACATGTATTATCAATTCTACTTAAAACCATCTGCATTGTTTTATTTGACATGTTCTGAGCTTCATCAATTATGATAAAGGAGTTTGATAAAGTTCTACCTCTCATCTCCCCTACCCACATAGTCTGAATACCGTAGTTTACTATCATACCCTCAACTCTTTGAACCACTTCAACTTCATCAAGTTCTTCATCTACTTTATTTTTAGCTGATCTTCTTTTTTTATGTTCGCTTCTTACCATATAATTTAAGCTATCCATTAAAGGGTGATTATAAATGGCAAATTTTTCTTCATATCCAGGAAGATATCCTATGTCCTCACCCTTATCAAGTGACTCAATAGAGTTTCTTATATAGATTATCTTTTGATACTGTTTTTTTCGTACCTGTTTAATTGCACCACTTAAAGCTAATAGTGTTTTCCCGCTACCTGCTTTTGCATCAACTATTATTACATCAAAAAAAGGACTATTAAGTGCATTTGAAAAAAATAGCTGTTCTTTATTTAGTGGTGTTGTTATTTGATCTCTTACTTCATGTTCATCTAAAATATGAATTTTTTCATTAATTATATTAGCTAAAATAATTTGGTCTGAGTTTTTTATTTTAAAGTTATAAGAGTAGTTATGAGGCTTGTAATTTTCATCAAAGTCTTTAATATTAGCATTTGGCAATAGCTCTTGAAGCTCAAAATCTATCTCTATCGTTTTCTCATATTCATAGTCAAATTCATCTTTATCACCCTTTAGATAATCAGCAACAAGACCTAAAGATATTGCTCTTGTTCGTGCCATAATATCTAAAGATAAAAATATCATAACCTTTGTATGGTACTCTTGAGCAAATGAAGCTATCTCTAAAATTTTTCTATCATTATATATATTTAGTTGCGTATTTTTCGAGTTTGCCTTATACTCATCTTTTGATATCACTTGAAGAGATACTTTTTTAATTCCATCTAATTCTATGTTTATAATTGTGTGACCATTAACTTGTAAAGTACTTTTTGTACTACACCCCTCAAGAATCCTTGCAAACTCTCTTGCTTGGAAATTTATCTCTTCAAATCCACTTTTTTTACTATCTATCTCATCAAGAACTGTTTCAGGGATAATGATAAGATTCGTAGCTTCATCTGATAATTTGAATATATTTGCAGCATCTTGTAAGATAATATTTGTATCTATTACATAGTATTTATTATATATTTGCATTATCTTCAACTTTTTCTTTTGTTGTTAATATTTTATATATAATAAAAGCAAAAAATAAAGTAATACCAACTGAAAATAATACAGGGATACCTTTTAGTATAACAAAGGTAACTATTAAAATAGCCAATAAAGTAGGTACTTCATTGTAAGCTCTGAAAAATTTCCCCTCTTTTTTACACTCATCATTTTTAAGCTTCTTTAAGTAAATACCTAAACTATGTGAATATCCAATAAGTATAATTAGTAAAAATAGTTTTGCATGAAACCATCCTTGTTTAAAAAGCTCAGGATTAGAAACTATCATTAGTACACCACTAATAATAGTAGCCCACATAGCAGGTACACCTATATATTTATAAAGCTTGTATTCTTGAATTTTTACAATCTGTACAAACTCTTTTTTCTCCTTATTCTCTTGATGGTACACATAAAGTCTCGGAAGATAAAAAAGCATCGCCATCCACGACAACACACTAATAACATGAAAAGCCAAAATAGGCAAGTAATAATCGATCAATTTAAGTCCTAATATTAATTTGTTTTAATTTTAGCTAAAATGGCTTTATGAAAATATTATTAGCACCCGCAGAAACAAAAATAGATGGTGGAGACAAACAACCATATTGTAAAGATAACTTTTATTTTAAAGATATATTTACTTCAAGAGATACTATAGTAAAAGAGTATGAAAAGTTATTAAAGAGTAGTTCAATAGAAGAATTGTCATCATGGTTTGGACTTAAAAACCAAAAAGAGTGCGAAAAATATTCCCACTCTATTTTGAATAAACCAACAACAAAAGCAATTTTAAGGTACACAGGTGTCGCTTTTGATGCTTTAGAATATAGATCTTTAACTAAAGAGGCTCAACAATATTGTGATAGTAACATAGTGCTTTTTTCAAATTTATTTGGACCAATTTTAGGTTCAGACCTAATTCCTGATTACAAGTTCAAACAAGGGGCTATTATAGAGACTATCGATGTGATAAAAGAGTATAAAGAAAATATCAAAATAGTTTTAGATGAGTACTTAGGTGATGAGGTTATTGATTTAAGAGCTGGTTTTTATGACAAGTTTTATAAACCAACAGCATCAACAATCACATATAAGTTCTTAAAAGATGGAAAAGTTGTAAGTCATTGGGCAAAGTATTATAGAGGTATGGTTGTAAAAGAGTTAGCAAAAAACAATATTCAAAATTTTTCAGAACTTATGAATCTTCAAATTGATGGCTTAAAACTCTTAGAGATACAAGAAAAAAAGAATATTAAAACCTTGATAATGGAAATAAAGATAAAATAAGACAAATATAAGACTTTATTGTGGTAAAGTTTTAAAAGAGATTGACAGTATCAAGCAATACTAAATCAATAGATCAGTTGTTAAAAGATGCAGATGAGGCTTTATATGAAGCAAAAGGTTCTGGAAGAAATAAAGTTATATTTAGAGATTAGTTCTGTGTTGAGCTAACCTCGCGTGGTAACTTTATCGTAAAACAAGCTCCATCATTACTATTTCTTACCTCTATTTTACCATGCAAATGCTTTTCTATTATAGTTTTTGACATATAAAGTCCAAGCCCAGTACCATTTTTTTCATGTTTTGTAGAAAAGTATGGATTAAATATTTTATCTATTATATCAGGTTTTATTCCACCCGCGTTGTCACATATACTGATTTCAATTAAATTTTCAGTATCTTTAATCGTTATATATATTTTTTTATCTTTTATCTTATTTTCTACTAAAACCTCTTTTGCATTTTTTATTATATTTATAAATACCTGCATCAGTTCTCTTGAGTATGTTTTTATTTTTTTACCATTTTTAAACTCTTTAATAACTACAATCTCATTATTCTGCAAAGATTTTCCAATAACATTAAAGGCATCATTAAAAATATCTTCCGGGTATATATCTTCAACAGTTTTTATTGGTCTAAAAAAGTTTTTAAAGTCATCTATTGTTTTTGATAACTCTTGAGTTTGTTCAAGTATTTTCATAGAACCATCATGTAAAGCTTTTTCATCTAACATATCTAGTTCTATATCTGCTATTATATTATTTGCACCCATTGCAATCACACTAAGAGGTTGCCTCCATTGATGAGCAATCATACTTATCATCTCACCCATAGCAGCATGACGACTTTGAGCTATCATTATCTCCTCTTGCTCTATTACCTTTTTTATATATTTCCTTAAAAGTAGATACAATACAATAAATACAACAAGTAAAACTACAATAATAACTATAAACAACACTATAATATTCTCTTTTAATAACGATATATGTGTACTTGAAAGAAACATAACAACAGAAAACTGTTTTGTTTCATCTATTTTATATTTTGATATATTAAAATTATTATCTTGCATTAACTCACTATTTTTAAGAAGTAATATTTTTCTTTTTAACTCATTGTCTATATCTTTTGTCCCTACAATAAAATCATAACCTGATGTTAAAAAAACCTCATTTATATCTAATCTATCTTTTATCTCTTGTACTAAAAGGTGATTATCATTTAAAACTATTGAAAAACACAATGTACCAATAACTTTACCAAGCGTAGAGTCTATGATTTTTATATTTGATCTCATCATATAATAAGTTTCATTTTTTACATTAATTTTAAAAAAACCTTTTCTATATTTTTTCTTATTTTTTTGTATAGTGTCAAAAACTTCATATGTACTATTATTTTTTACAATATCAACATTATCTTTTGTGTATATACAAGCCATATCTATCAAAGGATCAAGATTTTCAAGTATAAAATTTGTTGCCTCATCTATTTTTTTTTCTTTTATTAATGTTATTAATCTTGAGGAATCTTTAAACTTATCTAAGTTACTTTTTAAACGATATTCAACTTGCTCAAATATAATCTTTGTAGCATTTATTTTTGTAGTAAACTTATCCTCTTTGGCTCTTTTGTCCAAATATGAAATATTTTGACTTAAAAAAAATAACAATAAAAATATTGTTATAAAAAAAGTAATTATAAAATATATATTAAATTTTATAAGTTTATCTGTTGTATTCATCACTATACCTAAATGATTTTTTGATTAGTACCTCTATATCTTCTTTGGAAGTATCATTATCTATTAATACCATTTCACCACTAAATATTTTAGGTGTTTTATCTTTTAAAATTATACCTTTGATGATCTCAGACATCACTATACCTGCATCATCATTGATTCTCATCACTGTAACATCAAGCTCTTTAGTATTTAACATCTCCAACTCTTTAGAGCCTCCACCCCATCCATTTACAAGAATTGTATCTTTTAGCCCTAAGCTTTGTAAAGCTTTTGAAACACCTATTGCTATATCTGTAGAAGATGCATATATAAACTTTAAATCTTTGGTGTTTTCCAATAAATCTAGCGTAGCAACTCTAGCTTTTTCTTCATTGCCTTGAGTATAATAAGAGTCGTATAGTTTAAGATTGGAGTTGTTATTCATATAGTCGATAAATGTATCTCCCCTCATCTGGCTTACATAACCTTGCGTATGAAACATAACAGCATAATTTCCAACTTTAAACTTTTTTAAAAAATAATCCGCTATTTTTAAAGAGCCAATCTTATGATCAAAACCTACATAAGCCAATGGTTGTAGTTTCCAATTTTTTATAGGTGTAGTTATATTTTGCAAAATCACTTTTGTATTTGTGGAGACCAATACATTTTTGATTAAATTTTTTTCTAAATTAGAGTTTAGTGTTGTGATTAAAAAGTCATATTTAGATTTTATTATTTTACTTATAAACCTTTCTTGTTTTATAGGATTTATTGAACTACTTGTTTCTATCATATCAATTGTATAGTCTATATTTGACTCTATTAATCGTTTTTCAAATGCTATTTTATTTCTTCTCCAATAATCAGAAAGTTGCAAAGAGGGATAAAGCATAGCTATTTTTATTTTTTTATTTTCTTTAGAGAGTGGTTCTGCCTTATGGTTTACAAGTGATACAAATTTATTCATAATAATCTCTTCATTAGGATGAATTGAGATATACTTATCTACACTTATATATTGAGCATTTAAACTTACTCCAAGCATAAGTAGTAAAAACATTTTTATTTTATTTTGCATTATCACACCCTTCCATATCGATATTTGTTGATAGTAATCGTTCCTTAAATTGTGCCGACATATCATTATTTATAAAATGAATTGTTGCTAGTGATTCCAAAAATTGTTCATAGCTTGTATTGTCTATATCTTTTTTGATATATTGATAATACTTTTTAGAATCTAGCTTTAAAGTAATTATAGCTTCTTTTATCTTTTTTGATAATTTTTTTAATCTATTAGGATTAGTTTCCAACAAACTCTTATCTATAAACAATCCATCAACTACACAAATATTTAGATTCTTTGTCGAATCAAGTAGTTGGTAACCTCTTTGAATCAACTTTATATCATAAGGGTTATATGTGATTAATAAAGATGGTTTTTTTAAAAGCTCTAGATCTTTTATAATATCTTGAGAACTGTTTTTTAGGTTAAACTGATGATTTTTAAGATTGTTTAGATCTATAAAGTCTTTAAAAACTAAGCTATTTATACTATTCTCTTCTAAGTAAACATCTATAGGCTCTTTGCAGTGACTCAACTCATACATAGATTTATTTGACAATACAACATCCCCTCCATCTGATTTATCAAATACTTGTATAGTTGTTAAGTCAGATGTAGATTTTGAAGCTTGTAAAAATTCATATTGTGTTCCACAAAATAGACTATTTTGGCTATCATTTGTATATTTATTTAAACTATCTTCTAAAGAATTAGTAATAGATACTTTTATATTCAACTCTTTGAGTTTTCCACTATTTTGAAGATATAAAAGTGGAGTATATCCTATCCAATTATTTGCATAGATTACCAACTCTTTATCTTTTTTTTGACAAGCAGAAAATAAACCAACTATAAATATCGCCATAAGTATAAATTTCATTTCACATCCTTTATATAAATAGTATACAAAATTAATATGGTAAAATTGTGGTATTAGTTCCCTGTTTTAAATGATTTTTTAATTTTATCCATATAAGAATTTTTCATAAACTCTTCCATTTGATTATTGCTACTGTATTCATAGCCAAAAACCTCTTTCCATAAACTATGTGCTTCCATACACATATAAAAGTATACTTTATTGTGCCATGGTTGAAAAGAGTTGTAAAGATGGGAAAACATCTCTTTTTTTTGATCTATTGAGTATGATTGTTTTCCATTTATAGTTTCAAATGGCATTTGAAGTATTTTTGTTTTCATCTCTCTTTGTCGCAACTGCTTTATAACTGGTTTTATAAATGTAAGTGTACCCATAGAGACAAGCACCACCTCTTCTGGACTAAATTTTTCAATTAACTCATCATATATCTTTTTGTAATCATCTAAATAGTTTTTGTATACAACAATAGGATGAAAATGAAACCCTACAAGAACACCTTTGTTGGCTAATACTCTTGCACTATTGATACGCTGTTCCAATGAAGCTGTTAGATGCTCCTCATTTTTTATAATAACTGGAGTATTTAGTGACCATGTTACTATTATATTTGGTGGTACCTTATTGTCTTGAAAATATTTAATATTGTCTGATTTTGTTTTAAATTCCAAAATAACATTTGGATTTTTTATGGCAAATTCAAATAAAGCATCTAAAATACCATCTTTATTTCCCCACATTAAACTATCGCTACTTTGTCCTGTCCCTATGTGGTATGTTTGAGTTGGGTCTAGTTCTAAGTTTTTTAGCTTATCTTTAAAATCTTTATCTATCCCTATCTTATTTTGATTGTAAAAACTCTGAATAGAACAATAACTACAATCAAATCCACAAGATTCTACAGCATCCAAAGTAAGTAAATTACAACATCTTGTACCCTCACTTGCAACAGGACAAGCCCCAAGCCCTATATCTTTTTTTTCAATATCTTGAAAACTGTATTTTCGCACATCATATTTAATGTTTTCAAAAGATTTATAGTCATTAGGTTTCTCTTGTAGCTTTTTATGTGTATTTACAAAATATTCAAATATCTTTTTAGATAGCTGTTTACCTTGATATTTCTCCTTTAAATGTATAGGGAAAATATCATCAAAAGATTTTTCATTCCACATGAAAAAATCTTTTTCTATATTAGTTAATATATTCTTTTGAGAAACAGTGAAGTTGTATTTATCTAAATCCATATTTTAGCTGTTTTCTATATTTTTAATTGCTTTTTCCATTAGTGAGATATGATAATCTTCTTGAAACATAATAAAAGTTAAAAAAGTAGATATCTCTTCATCTTTGACAGCAGTAGCAAGTGCATAACACTCCTCTTTTGCCTTCTTCTCCTCATCAACACCATCAAGTAAAAATTGTTTAATATCTTTATCTTTATATAAAGGCTCGATAACAGTTCTAGGAATAGCTAAAATACCCATCTTTGCCATCATATTTCCAAAGCTTTTTAGATGAAACTGTGATTCATCTATCATATCTTGATAAATATTATATTCTAAAATACTTTTTGTGTAGTTCTGAAAATATGAATATAATAAAATAAGTTCATACTCTTTATAGCTCTCCTCAAATAAAAACATTGTAAATGAATCTCTAGTTTGGTTATCCATCTTTTTATCTTCATATGTTCTGCTTTTATCAAATGCTGTTATATTTGCATCATTATTTTTATCTTTTAATAACTCTTTTAGTACATTTATAAAATAAAATTCATCAGATAACATTCTTGAAAACAGTGGATCTTCTGGAGTATAACTTTTAACACAAAGTTTTAGTTCATTTATTAGATATTCAAAATACTCAAAGTTACTATTTTTTTGTATATCAATTGCATATTTTTCATAATTATATTCAACATTATTCTCTTTTAAAATATTTGAAAGCCACTTTAGATGTCTAAACTCTATTAAAGCAAAATCATAAATTTTACTTTTTATTTTTTCATCATTTATAGCAAATGAACTGTAAAGTACCTTTAGGTACAACTCATGTTTAGATTGGTATATCTCTTTATAATTATTCAATGTTAATCCCCTCACATGATTCTTTTATATTAATAGTAAACATCTCTTCATCTAGGTTATTAAGTCTGTTTTCTCTATTTACTAGAGCTGCACGAAAAGCAGATAAAACCATACCTGAACAAGCTTGCTGTTTTTTTGGAGCATCTAGTATCTTTTCACTCATTAGTTTTAATGCTTCTATGCTGTTTAAAAGAGTATCGCCTTTTACCATCTCAGTAAAAAGTGAGCCAGATATAACTGTATCTTGACAGGCGTTACAACCAAAAGTTATGTTTGTTAAAATCTCATCTTCTACTTTGATATAAACCATAGCAAATTCACCAGTTTTTTGATCTGCACCCATACCAATTCCATCCGAATCTTCCATTTTACCGTAGTTTTTTGGATTCATCATATGCTCTAGAATCTCTGCTGATATTTTTTCTTGTTGATTATTTTGTGTATTTTCCATGAGATGATTTTAGCCAACTCTTACAAAATTTTTTATTAGTTAGTAGTTGTTAT
>JAYEMI010000063.1:0-8999 GCA_034718015.1 Campylobacterota bacterium
TATTATATCTCTTGCAGGGATGCCACCACTTGGTGGTTTTAGTAGTAAGTTTTTGATATATACTACACTTTTAGAGGAACAAAAAGCTTTACTTTTAGTGGCTGTTATGTTTAGTTCAGCTTCAGCTTTTTTATACTGCTATAAACTTGTATACGGGATATATCTAGGGCAAAAAACTAGTGATGAAACATACAAAAAGATCCCTGTTAGTTTTTATATACCACAAATTATAGCTTCAATTATATTGATAGTTTTAGGTGTTTTTCCAAATATACTTAGACCTATGTTTAATACTATACTTGAATTATTAAGTTTAGATACTATTATCTTTAGTGATATTTTTACACTCTCTACATCTATTGGCTCATTTAATGGCGTGGCTATCATGGGTGGTTTTGCAGTTTTATTTATCATCATCTTAGCTATATTTGTAAGCTTGAAAAACAAAACAATAAAAACAAAAGATAGATACGATATAAGCTACTGTGGTGAGGTTCCAGATGAGAGTAGTAATCTACACTACGGTTACGGAATGGGAAGAGAGCTAAAAAGGATAAGTTTTATCAAGGTTATTTTAGAAAATAGCTCAAAACATTTTTGGCAAAAAGTAGAAAATATCACAAAAGATAGCTCAAGTGTGATTAAAAAAGTTTATAGCTTTGATACTCAAACTATTGTATTAGTAACTTTTGGATTGTTTACGATTGTATTATATATGGGGGTGAACTAAATGGAGGTCCTAATGTTTTTAGATAGTTTAATGATGATCATTTTAGCTTATGGTTTTGGATTTTTATACTATGGGCTTTATAGAAATATATCTGCTAGAGTTCATGGAAGATTTGGACCTAGTATCGCTCAATCTTTTTTTGATAGTATAAAACTATTTACAAAAAACAACTCTACAAATTTTGGATGGATGTTTTATGCAGGTCCTGTTATCATGGCAACAGGGGCTATGTTAACTGTACTATTTATCCCTTTTTTAAACAATAGTGATAGTTTGGTTGGATTAAGTTCTTATGGAAACTTGATAGTGGTACTTTATCTGATGGTTTTAGGACCACTTGGAAATGCACTTGGAGTTGGAAGTAATTCAAATCCATTTGGTGTGATGGGAGTAACAAGGGGACTTACAAGACTTATAGGTTTGGAGCTACCTTTTTATATAGCAGTTATTGGGCTTATGGTATCAAACCAAACGATAGATATAGGTGTGATTATGGCAAATCAAAGCGATGGATATAATGCTTTTAGCCATCCACTTTTATTTATAGCAGCATTTATATCATTTTTAGGTTTTATGGGGAAATCCCCTTTTGATGTAGTGGGAGCCCCACAAGAGGTGTATAGTGGACCAGCATCTGAGTTTAGTGGTAAGTTTTTAGCTCTTGCTTTATCTCAAAGTGCAATATTTTCTTTTGCAAAACTACTACTGATGGTAAATCTATTTTTAGGTGGAGCTGATACTCTTGTGGATTTAGTTTTTAAAACATTTATACTTTTTATCGCTGCAGTTTTTGTTGGAAATGTATATGCAAGACTTACTACAATTAAAAGTGTTGAGTTTTTAGTAAGAGTTCCTACAGCAATAGGATTGGTTGGATTGTTATGGGTATAAAGATGGATACAAAAAGGGATTTAGAGATGGAAACTATTCAAGAGGGTTTTATAAACTATCAAAAAAGTTTAGAAATTGAAGATGAAACATTAAAAAGTACACAATCTATAGTTCAAAAAGCGGTTGATTGGTTCAATAGTAGAAGTATGTTTGTACTAGCTTATGGGACTGGATGTGGTGCTATAGAGATGCCACCAACTTTTACAAGTAGATATGATATAGAAAGACTTGGAGTGGTTGGAGTTGCAACCCCAAGGCAAGCTGATATCTTAATAGTATCAGGATACTGTAGCCCAAAAACTTTAAAAAGAGTAATACGAAGTTATGAGCAGATGAGTGAACCAAAGTATGTGATAGGATTAGGGAGTTGCACTATAAATGGTGGGATGTATTGGGATAGCTACAATACTATAAAAAAACTAGATGATTATATTGCTGTAGATATGTTTGTAAATGGGTGTATGCCAAGACCAGAAGCACTAATAGAGGGGTTTGTAAAACTTCAAGAGAAAGTAAAGTCTGGATATGAAGATGCAGGGTATAAAAAATATAAAAACAACTATCAATTTTATAAAAACAATCAAACAAAACTATTTAAAGATAAAATAACCCCAACATTTCAAGAGGATATGCTAATAAAAGATACCACTATGGATAAAATATAATGATAGAAAATATTAAAACAAAATATGAAATAATAGAAAAAAATGAAAGATTATTTAAAATACAAATTAAAAATGATGAGTTACTAAACTGTATAGATTTTCTTAAATCAAATGGTTTTATCACACTTGTACAAATAAGCTGTACAGATTGGATAGAAAATGAGATATTCTCTTTAAACTACAACTTTACAACATCTTTAAGAGATATCAATCTATTTGTACAATGTGATATAAATAGAGATGATGAAAAAGTTAAATCTTTACAAGATATCTATCCCCAAGCACAAGTTATGGAGAGAGATTTGCATGAGATGTACGGGATAGAGTTTGTTGGAAATGATACTTTAGGTGATTTTGCACTAGAGGATTGGGCAGATATACCACCACTTAGAAGAGAATTTGATACGCTAGCTTTTGTAAATGAAAACTATAGTTTTAAAGATGGAAGAGATGACAACAAAGATGTAAAAGCTGAAACAAAAAGAAGAAAAGCAGAAGCTAAAAAACTAAAAGAGCAAGAGGGGGTTAAGTGATGGAAAAGATGGAAACTAAGCAAACAAAACTTATAAAAATATTTCACGGTCCTCAACATCCAGGTATCACTGGAAATATGTCTGTAGAGCTTGATCTTTTGGGAGAAACCATCAAAAAAGCAACTACTCATGTAGGGTATTTGCATAGAGGATTTGAAAAGCTAATAGAGAGACGAACTATCATACAAGCTTTTACTATTGTGTGTCGTATCTGTGTACCAGAACCAGACCCAAATGAGGAAAATTTTGCAAGAGCAGTTGAGTCTTTAGCAGGTATAGAGATAAGCGAACGGGCAAAATATATAAGGGTGATGGTATTAGAGATGGCTAGACTTCAAGCACAGATGTTGTGGATGGCAGGTCAAAGTGGCTCAATAGGACTAGGTACTGTTGGTCAGTGGAGTATCTATGATAGAGATTTGATACTTGATCTTTTTGAGGAGCTTACAGGTGGACGGGTATATCATATGTATATCTATCCAGGTGGAGTAAGACGGGAACTTCCTGATGGTTTTTTAGAAAAGCTTGCGATATTTCTAGATTATCTAGAGAAAAAACTACCAAAATATGATGATATCTTTTTTTATAACACTACATTTAAAAGTAGAGCTGTTGGTGTTGGAATAGTAACACAAAAAGATGCTTTAGAAAATGGCTATGTTGGACAGGTTCTAAGAGGGTGTGGTATCAAAAGAGATGTAAGAAAAGATAATCCATATTTAGTATATGACAAACTTGATTTTGAGATACCTACACAAGAAGCTGGCGATGTCTATGCAAGAGCGATGGTAAGAAGAGATGAGATAAAACAGTCTATAAAAATACTAAGACAAGTGATCAAAGATATCCCACAAGATGGTGAAATAATGCAAAAAATCCCAAAACATAGAAAATTTAAAATCCCAAAAGATGATATATATGTAGCAAGTGAATCAGCTCGCGGGGAGTTTGGATACTATATGGCAGGGGATGGAAGTGAGCATATAAGAAGAATGCAAGTAAAAGGTCCATCGCTTATTCATGGATTTACACTTTTGGAGAAGCTTCTTATAGATGAGGAGCTATCAAATGTAGCTATGATAATGAACTCTTTGGGTATCTGCCCACCTGAGATTGAGAGATGAGAATCGTATATAAAAGTGAAAAGTTTCACATTTATAGATTCGGAACCAAAGGTGATGTGCTAAAAGCACCACCGAAGGAGAAAAAATGTTTGATAAAATAGATATAAAAGGTACAATTACACCATTTAGTGCTATAAAAAAGGTGTTTGAACATCCCAAAACAGTTTGCTACCCTGAACAAAAACAAAGTTTAGTAGATGGGTATAGAGGGTTTCATACAAATACACTAGCAACTTGTATAGGGTGTGCAAACTGTCAAGATATCTGTATGAATGATGCTATTGATATGATAAGTGCGGATGATAGTTTACTAAATAGTAAAAACAACTCAGCTTGTATCCCAAGGATAGACTATGGAAGATGTTGTTGGTGCAGTTTATGTACAGATGTATGCCCACCAAACAGTCTAAAACTAGAGAGTGAAGCTATCTGGGCAAGTGATGATAGCAACAACTTTTTGTATATGCCAAAGGATAAGTGATGATAATAAGATATGCAAAATTTACACTAGTGTTTATAAAAAGCTTGATAAAATCAAACATAGAAGTAGCTAAAATAGTATTATCTAAAAATATAGATATAGACCCAGCCATAGTTAAGCTTCACACAAATTGCACAAATGAGTTTGATAAATTATTAGTAGCAAATGCTATTACTCTAACACCTGGTACTATAACTATAAAGCTTGAAGATCAAAGCTTATATGTACATCTTTTAGATTTAAAAGATAAAAATAAAGATCAACTTCAAAAAGAGATTGTAGATAATTTTGAAGATATAATATTATTGAAGTAACTAATTTGTTATCAATTAAGTATAAAATACCCATAAATAATATGAGGGATTTTTATGCAGATAAAACAATACGAATTTAATGAAGATTATAAAAAAGCAGTTGCTTATTTTTCTATGGAGTTTGCACTACATCAAGCACTGAAGATATATTCAGGTGGGCTTGGATTTTTAGCAGGATCACATATGAGAAGTGCTTATGATTTAAAGCAAAATGTAGTTGGTGTAGGGATGTTATGGAGTTATGGTTATTATGACCAAGCAAGAGATGAAGATAGAAATCTAAAGATTGAATTTAGAAGAAAAAGATACCACTTTTTAGAAGATTTAAATACAAAAGTAACAGTTCATATAGACTCAAAACTTGTTGTCGTTAAAGCATATATGGTAAAAGCTGATCTTTTTGGTACAGCACCTATGATACTTCTTTCTACTGATGTTGAAGAGAATGATTATCTTTCAAGAACAATCACACATAAACTATACGATGCACATGAACAAACTAGAATAGCTCAAGAGATAGTTTTAGGAATAGGTGGGGTTAAAGTTTTAGAAGCACTTGAGCATAAAGTAGATATATACCATATGAATGAGGGGCATGCACTTCCTTTAGTATTTGAGCTTTATAAAAATAGGTTTAATTCAAAAGAGGAACTAAAAGAGGCAGTTAGATTTACAACACACACTCCAGAAGCAGCAGGAAATGAGATACACAATATCAATCTTCTAAAAAAAATGGGCTTTTTTAATGGACACGATTTAGAAACTGTAAAAGAGCTTACAGGTATAGATGCAGATGATTTTAGTTTAACAGTTGGTGCATTAAGAGTTGCAAAAATAGCAAATGGTGTATCAAAGATGCACGCAGATGTTGCAACTGATATGTGGAAAGATTATGAAAATATTTGTGATATCATACCTATAACAAATGCACAAAATAAAAGATTTTGGGCAGATAAACCGATGCTTAGAGCTCTTGATGAGCATGAAGATTATGAGCTTATTGCAAGAAAAAAACATCTAAAAAGAAACCTATTTAATGAAGTAGCAAATCAAACAGGAAAGATGTTTGATCCTGAGATATTAACTATTGTTTGGGCTAGAAGATTTGCTGAGTATAAAAGACCAGGACTTTTAAAATATGATTTTGATAGATTTGAGCAGATGATAACAAGAAGTGAAAAACCTATACAAATTATTTGGGCAGGTAAGCCATATCCACACGATACAAATGCAATAAATATATTTAATGAACTTACATATGTTGCAAAAAACTATAAAAATGTAGCTGTTCTTATAGGGTATGAATTAAGTCTTTCAAATCTATTGAAAAAAGGTGCAGATATATGGTTAAATACTCCTAGAATTACAAGGGAAGCTAGTGGTACAAGTGGTATGAGTGCTGCTATGAATGCAGCTATTAACTTCTCAATAGCAGATGGTTGGCACCCTGAGTTTTGTAAAGAGGGGCAAAATGGATTTACTATCTTAGGTGCTGATGCATCACTTCCTATAGATGAACAAGATAAAAATGATAATAAATCTATGATGGATAGACTTGAAGATGATATTATACCAACTTATTATAATGATAGTAAAAAATGGACTCAATTGATGAAAAACTCTATGAATGATGTTCTTCACGAGTTTGATTCAGGTTCTATGGCTCATAAATATTATGAGAAAATGTATAAGTATTAGTTGTGCAAAGTCCTACTTATAAAGTAGGGCTATTTTTTATACTTCTTTTTAGATTAACTTAGACTATAATATCATCTTAAAGGCTTATAATCAAGACATTTACTGGGTTTATATGGATTTTATTAGATTAATAATTGGCGACCCCAGATGGAAACATTAATAGTCTATAAAGTCTTTATCTATGGTATTTAAATAAAGACTACTATTAAAATGTAACTTCTGATGTAATTAAAAATAGAACTAACAAAGAAAAATCATATGATTTTGCTTATACTTGTTTGTATAATATCTTTACCTTTCATTGCTATTTGCATATATTCATCTGTTTGAGGTTCAATTTTATCTATTTCTAGTTTGTATTGTATCGTATTCAATTCATTAAGAGCATTACTTAACTTTTCTAAATCATCAAAACTAATAAATCTTGAATCAATAAGAGATTGTAAAATATGTTCATCTTTAGTTAATGCAACTGCTAAATCAAAAATATCCCTAGCTAAATTATCCTCTTTTCTCCACTTAACTTTTTTAGCAATAATATCCTCAATACTTTCATAATATAAATCAAAGTCTAAATCTAAAATACTATTTTTAATAGGTGTATTGATAATCGCTTCATTTAAAAGAAAATCTACTTTTATATCATCTTTAGTTTTTAAGCCTAGATGATGATTAGCATTATCAAACTTATATTCTTTATCATCAAACAATGTAGTTTCATCTATAAACCATTTAGGATTAAGAAAATCAAACAATTGAGCTTCTGTAACAAATATATATATCAAAAGACTTCCTATGATTGAAGTGAAATATTGATAAAGCGGTACCACCACCAAAGACCCACCAATCTTTTAAAGTTGATTTATCCTCAATAGGTTTGATAAGTTCATGATAAACATCATTTAATGTCTCTATTTGCTCTTTAAAGTTCTTCAAGTAGCCATTCATATTGTTTTATCTCCTTTGCATTAAATGTGTTTTTATAGAACTCGTATAGTTTTTTAATATTTAACTTTTTGATGTTATTTAATTCACAATATTTAACTACATCTTCATACATAACTTCCTTAAAAATTGTTGTAATAGCATAGTGGTATTTTTGTTCTGTTGATGGAGTAGTAAAAATAGTATTTACATCTTCTATACTATAGTGCATTCGTTTATCACTAATTGAGTTATTGATAGTTGCTAAAATCCACTTAGCACTATTTATCTTTTTATCTTCAAGTTCTACTACGATAAAAGGTTTTATAAAACTATATTCTTCTTTATCTTTAGCTAAATCATATTCTATTTGTTTCATCAATATAAATTCAGATTTAAGTCCAAAAAACAAAGCAAACTTTTTGGCTGTATGAATTGTAAAACTTCGTTTGTGTTGATATAGTTCACTTATAGTTTTTTTACCAATTTTTAGTGAACTACATAACATATCTTGAGTTATATTATTTGGTTCTATATATTTTTCTTTTATAAAGTCTATTGGTGCTATCATTTTAATTTATCCTATTATGATAATTTATTTATGATGATAGTTTATCGTTTTATGATAATATTGTCAAGTTTATAATAATATTTTCAGCAATTTATTGTGTATCATTTTATTTATTATAAACTAATAAATCACTTGCATCATTTAAGTTTATAGCACCTTTTTTATACTGTTCTATTTCATTTAATCCATTTTTAATAAAACTAGTCAAATAGTAAGTAAGTTAAAAGGTCATTATGAATATTAATTAGTCATAGCGAATATATAAGTAATAAAATATTACAAAAAAGTTACACTTTATTAAATCCAACTTAATGTTATATTTTAAATAACTTAGATAAAATTATAGAATTTAAATATGAAAGTAATAATATGAAAAGTATAACAAAACTACTACTGCTAAGTACACTATTAGCTTCAACACTAAGTGCAAATGATACACTTACTCAAATAAACTTCGAGCAAGATAGCGATGGAAACTTAAATCCAAATATCTTAGTACCTATATACTGGAATGATAGTATATACAGTGCAGTTGGATATACCTCAAGTACAACAAAAGAGATAGAGAAAGTAGATGGCTTCACAGATAGTAAAAATGGTATGGTAGCTACAAAAGATAACTTGAAAATAAACTGGCTTACATATAAATTTAGCAACTTTTCTGCAGGATTACAATCAAAAATAATCAATATAGATAAAAATGAGTTTGGATATATACACGATAGTGCAGATCTATTTGGAAATGGTGCTGATTATTATATAGCATTTGATAATGATGTAGAACTAGATATCATGCAAACAGGACTATACCTCAGTGCCGTTAATTTAAGAAAAAAATAGCCTATAAAATTCCAATAATTCATATCTAATACATTACTAAATAATATCTAATAATTTTCAAAAATGATTCTATAAAACACCTATTTTAAAGGCTTTAATAACACTTTTTAGATATAATAATAAATATTATTAAAAGGTTAATTATGTCAAATTTACTTAAAAAAAACAATACTAAATTTAGAGTTTTTAAAAGAGAAAATATTATCAAATAGTTTTAAAGAAGAGAAT
>JAYEMI010000064.1:0-29928 GCA_034718015.1 Campylobacterota bacterium
ACTTCTTCTCCAATAATCAGATATCTGATCACCTGGATAAACCACTACTATTTTTACTTCTTTTTTATTCTTAATATTAATAGGTACTGCATTGTTTTTAACTATTTCTTTAAAATCTTTTGAAATTTTTATCTGGCTTGGATTCTCTTTGTTATATTGTTCTATAGAGCAAAACTCTGATGCTTGTAAATTTAAAAACAAAAATATGAAAACAACTATTATTTTATATATACTATTCATGTTTAATAACCTTTATATTTAAACAAGTAGTTTAACGAAAAAATGTGTTAAATTTATGTTTGCTAAAGAATTTTGACATATTTTAATCTATACTTTTTATTGTTGGGATATATATATCAAGCTTGAATATATTTGTATACTCCTTAATACTTTCAAACTTTTTAAATCTGTTTTTTTTGATATTCGATGAAGGGTAGATAAATAAAATATAAGCCTCACTACTCATATCTAACTCAAGAATCTCTTTTATCTCTTTATCTCTTGTTTGAAGTACCTCTAAATCACTATAATCAGTATTTGATAAGTCAAATTTATATTTTGTATTTACAAGTAGTTTTTTACTCTTAATAATAAAATCTGGATTTGACCTTGTTTTATTAAATTTATAGTTTACGATTAAATCATCTTTGTATTTTTCTCTTAATTTAACTTCTGTATATTTTTTAAAAAGCTCCTCCATATCTATATAAAAAGGTGGAGATTTCCGTTTTTGTGTTTTTATTGATTCATCGATATTAAATCCAAATCTTTTAAATATGATTTTTGCTAGTCTTAGTGCTTCTTGATATTCTTTAAAAAAAGGTGAATTTTTTATTTGATTAAAATCACTATCAAGAACTTTTTTACTATTAATTTGGCGAAAATCATTTAAATTCTTTTTTAATAAATTTAATAGATTATTATTTGTTGTATTTCCTATATATCTTCTACACTGAATCAATGCCGTTTTTAATATTTGATTTTCTAAACAATCTTCTGTAAATATTTGGTGTTTACATACTGTTTTATCAAGTCTGTTTTTTAAATGATTTTGCTTTATTGTTTGATTTATTAAAATCTTACCTTTGATTTTAGAAGTAAGATTTTGTGTAGTTGTTTCATAACCTTTTTTAACTCCCTTTTTAGATATTCTATTTAAAACTTGTAAAAACTGTAAAATAATAAATGGTGCTATCTCATCTGTATTGTCTTCTATCTCTATCCAATTTTCTTTAAAAAATATTTTATATGTATCATTTAAAGACTTTGATACTATTGGGTCATGCAAACACTCTAAAAGCATCTCCATATAGTCAATTTGAAAATTATTTGAAAGTTTTCTTGGTTTGATATGTATAAATTGATTTAGTTCTTTATTTAGCCACCTATACCCTATATAAGCAGCTGATTTTAAAACGACTTCATTATTTTCTATGGCTTGATGTAAACCTAAATAATTTAGATTTTTTAGATTATAGAATTTATTAAACTCTTTTAGTGCATTTTTTTTAAATTTTTTTAATACTACACTTGATTCATATGCTATAACAATCGCTTCCACTTTACAAGGCTTTTATAATATCTTCTGCATGCTCTAATAAAACACCATCTTTAATATACTCTCGCAATAATGGTTTAACCTGATATTCTAGCTTATTTTGAAGCTCTTCATTATTTTCTGCAATAAAATAAGAGTGTCCAAGCATCACATCATTTGGGTGAAAATCTACACTTAAGGTATCTGCTCTTTCATTATCACTATTTTTAAAAAGTGCTTGAACCTCTAAAAACTTTGAATCATCATTAACAGCACTAATATCAGGCAACAAATCAACAAAAGTAAATCTTCTTCGTATAGCATAATCTATATGACCTATACTTCTATCAGCTGTATTCATTGTACCCATTATATACAGGTTCGATGGAAGGGTTATCTCCCTTTGTCCATATATATCATACATACTCTCTACAGATTCATCTCTATACTCCAAAGCGTATATTAACTCACCAAACACTGAAGCTAGATTTGCTCTATTTATCTCATCTATTATTAAAACAAATTTTTGTGAATATTTTATAATTTGGGTTTTTTCATCTTCTGTTGTTTCAGGTAAAAAGTATTTTGAACCTAAAGCTTTTCTTGCTTTTTCTGCCATCTCTACTAATATTTTATCTTCAGTTTTATACTCTATTTGATCTCCATTTGATTTAGCAGTAATACCTCTTACAAAATCTTCATAACTATATGATGGATGAAATTGGATTATCCTAATTTGATCTTTTACATCATCAATATAGGGTTTGATTTGACCATTTACAATATACCTAGCCATTAGCTTTGCCAATCTTGTTTTACCAGTTCCTGGTGGTCCTTGAAGAATTATCTGTTTTTGATATGATAAAAGATCAATAGTTTCTGTGAATATAGCTTTCTCTTTGGAGTTATCATATTTTACTAAATCTATATATTTACTAAATAATTTTATCATATCTTTAAAACAAAGTTCAGTAGTAGTTACAATCTCATTTTTATCTTTTTGATCCATATGAAATAATCCATATCTAAATTTTCCACTATCTATAGATAAAAAAAGCTGAAAAGCATGTAGTTGTTTTGAAAAATTATTATTAAAAATAGAAAACCAAACTGTATTATTACCTTTATTAGATTCTCCATTAAAATCAACTGGTTTATTTGATATTGTGAACTCTTCTATTTTTAATTTTTTCTGAATAAGGTTAACAAATCTAGTTAAATATATAGATATTTCATCTTCAAATTGAAAATAATATAAAAAATATAATACCTCAAAAGGATATCTCCAATTTCTATACACATCTTTATCAAAACCTCTAACTAAGGTTTGTTTGAACCTATCTATTACCTCTGCATCAATAGTCTCATCATGTTTAAGTAATAAAAGTATCTCTTTACGCAATAGTGCTATAGGTTTTTTATGAAGATTCGTTGTATTAGTATAGATAAAAAGAAGTTTTTCTATCTCAATTTTACTTAGATTATTTATATAATTAAATAGATATGTTGCATCTTGTTTATTTGATAATTTCTGAAATATTTGTTGAAGTTCAAGAAGTTTATTGATTGTTACAGATAACTTTTGTAAACTCTTAGATCTATATTTTTTAATATCCATATATGATTTATTCTCAAAAATAGGATTTAGAATTTTATTTGTAAAAGATTTAATATCAATAATCTCATAAAATGTTAAATCACTATTAGAATCAAAAGGTATATGCTCAAGCTTATTATCACAAAACAATATTAACTCAAACTCTCTATATATAAAACTATCTAAATAAAAAGGTAGATTATCTTTAAACATCCCAATAATCTTTTTTGGATAATTATTTATAGATAAATAAAATACGTCACCTTTTCTTGCACTAATAAAATTAAAATTTTCAATAGGATTGCTTTTAGCTTCTAAACAGATGGAGATATTATGATTTGTAAATATATTATTAAGTATATTATCATTAAGAGTTTCAAAATTCAATACTATATTCCAAATCTTCATTTTACTACCTCTTTAATATTTTGATTGTATTTTACTAAATCATCCTTAAATATTCATATCAAAATACCTATATCTACATCATAAAGTGCGATTATCAAAACTCTTTTTTAACAGAAGTTTTCAAAGTAACAGTTCCACCCTTACAATTTCCAACAGAAGTATTTATGTCTAAAGTAACATATGCTCTTCCATCAGAGATATTACAAGAATCAATACCATCATCAATAGAACTATAACTATAAGTAGCAACTACATCTCCTGCTGATGCTATAGCATCAATATTAAAATTTGCATTTCTATATGGTTCTTGGGTATCTTCAATATCTAGCCAAAATGTATGCTGCCCCTCAAAGCCACAAGCAAAAGTATTACTCTCTTCTTTTATTCCGAGTCCTCTTAGTGTTATTTTTTGGGCTTCACCTATTCTTACTGTTTGATCTGTTTTTTTATTATCACCTACAATATTTGTCCACAATACAATATCTTTACCTATTAAATAATAATCATATTCAATATCAACTATAGCTGTACCTGTTGAATCAATTACATATTTATTGTCTGATGATTTTACACTACCTGTCCACTCTATTCCATCTAAGCATTGATCTTGTCTATAGTTATGTCCCATTGCAAAACCTAAAGATGATACATCATCACTTGTATAATTATCCAAAAGATTTAAATTAGAATCGTTGATTTTAGTAAAATCCCATTTTCCTGAGGCGTTGTATGTATAACCATTTCCAAATGTAACAAATATGTCATTTGCTTCATCTGCTAAGCTAAATAGATCACTTCCAGCACTAAAAGTATTATTAGCTTTTAATGTACCAGCTTCTAAATCTGTTGTATTATAATAAAGTTTTTCACCTAAACCATTATCTGTATAACCTACAATTGCTCCTACAGATATAGATGGATTTGTGTTAATTGGATTGAAGTACTTATCACTTACACTAATAACTATTTTATCTATTAATTTCCCTTTAGTATTATTGTGTTCACCAGCAATATAACTATAACTAATAGTAGTAGGTGGACCTGATAAAACTACAATATTAAAGATCTTTTTTATGATTTGTTTATTACCATTTAGATCTTCAAAAGAAACACTTACCTCTATTGGTGTTAATCCTGATAGTTTGTTACTATTTAATGTTGTTGATACTGAATTACTATTATCATTTACATAGGAGACTATATCTGCAGTGCTATTTTCAATAATATCAATAATTCCTGAGTTTAATGTAGTTATGTTGATATCAAAAATATCATAATCCTCTACTAAATTACCATTCTCATCTTTTAAGTTCATAGTAAATATTTTTGTATCCTCTATTGGCATAGTTGTTTTTTCATCATCACTCACATATTCTATAGCGTAAGTAGTATTTACTATTTGATCCTCTTTGGGTTTAAATACAATTGTTAATGTAGTTTTTTGTAATGGATTATCCTCATGATAAAACTTAAATTGGTGTGATTCATTTTCAACACTAGTTAGATCACTTGGAGCTGTAAATATAAATACAGCTTTACCATCTACAACATCAGTTGCACTACTGGAAAAAAAACCTATATCTTTTGTTTTTATAGCATCTGGGTATTCCACTTTTACTATTCCTAAGTTATAAGGGGCATTTGTGTCTTGTTCTACAACACCAATAATTATTTGGGTACTTTGTTCATTTGTATCTACAGCCAAGTTATTATTTATTAAAAATACTTCAATATTTTTAATATTATTTATACTGCTAGTAGCACTTAATGTTTCATTATTTTCATCATTTATTCCAGCAGTACTACATCCAGATATTAGTGTTACTATTAATGAAAAACAAATAACTACTTTATAAATTTTATTTAATTTCATCTTGAATCTCCTTAATCAATATTGAATATATTTTTTAATCTTTGCTTATGTAACTCTTCATTTGTTAACTCTTCTTTAGTTTTCATTTTAATTGCTTTTTTTACAACTATCTTTTTTTTCTTTATTATTTTACCTTTGATACTTTCTAACTCTTCTTGCTCTTTCAAAACTTTAGGATCAACTATTGTTGGTGTTATAAAAAATACCAATTCACTTTTACCTTCATTAAAAGCTTTACTTTGAAATAGTTTACCTAAAATTGGGATATCACTTAAAAATGGTATTTTGTCAAAGTTTTTTGAGTAGTTATTATTGATCAAACCACCTAAAACAACTGTTGCATCATTTTCTATAACTACATTTGTGATAATTTTTTTGTCTTTTTTAGCAGGCATCTCCCCTACTCCATTAGCATGATCGAGTGTTGAGGAGCTTGTATCAATCTCTAATTTTACATATTTGTCATTTATAATCTCTTCAACTTTTATATTTAATTCTAAACCGTAATTAACCTCTGTAATAGAACTAACAGGCTGACCTTCTGCTGATGTTGTAGAAGTTTGTATTAATAAGGTACCACCTGCTAAAAATTTTGAATCTTTTTTTTCAAGAGTTAATAGTGTTGTTTCATCTAAAATTTTAGCAACACCATTTGTCTTTAAGTAATTTAATGTCAAACCTGTATTAAAATTGCTACCTAGATTGTTTGCAACTGCTGTTAAACCACCTGATAGAGTTACAGCATTTAACATACTTGTTTGTACATTTAAGGTTGTATCACCATTATTAAGTCCTGATTCAAATGACCAGTTATTTTTATATGTTTCACCTTTGACATTATCAATCTCTGAAACATATAGCTTTAACCTAACCATCTTATCAGGTTCATCAATTTTAAGTAAATTTATTATTTTTATATCTTTTACTGTATTTTCAAGTATTAATAAAACTTTATCTTTTATTTTATTGTTTTTTACAATACCTTTTAACACTATAGTTTCATTAATTTGCTCAATTTTTATATCTGTAGAGATAGCATTAATAAGTAACTTTACAGATCTTAAATCAGGTGTAATTATAAAATTTATCTGTTTTATTGAATTATCATCAAAGCGAATAAGAGCATTTATTTTTCCTAGTTTTTTAGCAAAAACCTTAATAGTTGATAATGGATTTGTATTGTCATCTTCAAAGTTTATACTAAGATTTTCACTATTACTAAGTCTTATATCACTTATCCTTTTTTTAAAATTTAATATCTTGTAGTTATTATAATCCAACTCAATAGATCTATTAACATTAATATCATCCATATTTATATATGTTTTGTTAATATCTGCAAAAAGAGATATTGTTATGATGTTTATAATTATTAGTTTTTTATACATTTTAATTCCTTACTGTTTTGTCAATTCTAAAGTACAATCTATAGTTGAACTATTTACTTCATTAAATGCTGAAGCATAACTTTCAATATTACTATTTTTAAATGTTATTGTATTGATCTCAGATGTCATTGAAACCTTAACTTGATAATTACCGCTACTATCATTGTAAGTACACCAGTCATCTGGTATATTAATGGTTCCAAAATCACCATTACTTAAACTATTTAATCCTGAAGAGATATTATCATCAGTTCTACCTAATGCTTTCATCCTTACAGCATAATTAGCCAACATATCACATCTATCTTTTGTTTTTAATATAACATAATAATCAATTACTAAAAAAAGTATAACAATAAATGATACAAATATTACTATCCATAACATCATTTGGTCAATTACAGCTTTTCTCATTTTAGTTTACCTAATTTTTTAAATGCTAAATCTTTTGAAAGGATAGTTACTTCATTTTTATGAACATAATACCCATCACAAGTAATAAACCAGTCTTTTTCTGTTTTACCATCATACGGTATGATATAGTTTCTATAAGCTATTCTAGCTATTCTATACTCAATAGTTGGTCCTGTTCGTAAATGTACTTTATTTGATATTCCAAATAAAAACTTATCGCTAGAGGCACAAATCTTTTGAATATCAACTTTTATTGATTTATTTTTTGTAACTGCAGCTTTATTTTCATCTGCATAATGTATTGTTGCCTTGAAATTATTAGTACTATTTTTTGCTTTATATAGCCTAACAGGATAGGTTCTTGCAACTTTTTTTATATATTTTTTCTTTTTTATTACAATCTCTTTTTTGGGTGCTTTTTTAACTTTATGGTGTGTTTTGACCATCCATAGTTGATTTCCACGATTATAATCATCTATTAGCTCTAATAATACTTTACTATCAATATCTAGTATAATCTCATTAGCTTTTTTTTCAACCTCTTGTGTTATTTTTTTCTTTTTTACAGTTTTTGTTATCTTTACTTTTTTTATAGATTTACTCTCCTCTTTACCATCCAATAAAAAACCAATAACTTTAATATTGCTAGCTACATACTGAACTGAATTGGCTGAGTTATTAGATCTCTTTTCATCTGCTGGGTATACTGATATTATATTTATCACATCACCTTTTCTAACAGAATAGTTTGGGTTTCTAAATAATTTAAATTCCATATTATAGCTATTGAATTTAAAGTTATTTATATCTGAGCTATTTATATCTAAATTAATTTTATTAGATATTTTTTCTTTTCTAAATATATCATTCTTATATATATTTTCTTTTGCAAACTTACCTATAATCTCCTTCTTTAGTAAAGGTGTTGCTAAAACAAACTTCTTAGCAATTTGATGTTTTTTCAAATTTTTATCTGTTATTTTTGTATTTTTCTTTATATCTTTAGAGGCTATATACACTACTCTTAACTGATCATTGCTTTTCAATGATCTTTGATTTTGTGTATAAAAAAAATAAGCCGCTCCAATTGCTGATAATAGTAGTGATGATAATATCAACACGATAATAATTTGTTTATTAAATTTCACTTTTTAATCCTTTCTTAAAATCCAGTTGCTATTGCCCCAGCTCTCATTGGAAAAATCACAAAAGCACCAACAGCTGGTAATACAAATACAAATATAACAATCATTAAATACATATTTAATGTACTTACTTTACCTTTTATTTGATAAAACTTATCTTGTCTCATCTCTTCAGATTGGGTCATGAAAATATTCTTTACACCAATACCTGTCTCTTCACTTAAAATCAAAAAGTCGACTATTTTTCCCATCTCTTCACTATCTACTCTATTTTTTAAATTTTGATATGCTTGTTTAGTACTGTAATTTGTCATTTCGTATTCTAGTATTGCTATCTCTTTTAACAATTCATCATCAATAATATTTTTCGCTTTTGTAGATACTGTAAAAAAAGCATTTTTCAAACTTCCTCCAGCTTCAAGTATAACATTAACTAAATCCAAAAAGGTACCTAAATCTTTATTTATTTTCTCTAGTCTTTCTGCTTTAGCAATTTGTATATATATTTTTCCGCCAAATACTATACATATAATTCCAACTAAAATACCAATAATTCCAACTTTTAATGAAAATAATAAAGGCAATGCTATAGATAAAATTAGCCCAATTAAACTAAATACAATTCTAGCTTCATTAAATTCTTTTAATGTAATTCCAGCTTGTATTAAACTAAATCCAAGAGTAGTTGAATCATCAACTTTATCTATCTTTTGTTGATTTACAATACTTGCAACATCTAGCTTTGACAACAATACAATATTCTTTTTTCTTTTTTGCCTTTTTATAATATATAAAACTACAATAACTGTTAAAATTAATAATACAGGTCCAAATAATATTATATATAGCATAGTATCATCCTTTTATTTTAGTCATCATATTATTTATAAACAGTCCAAAAGAGACCCAAATAATTATAAAGAACATATGAAGTTTACCTTCATCTGAGCCAAAAAAGTACTCATTTAAAGCACCTTTAAAAACATCATCCATCATAAAATACATACCAATGGTAAGTGCTATAATTAAATAAGTACCAATTTTAATCTCTTTTGTTGAAGATACTATCTCTTGTTTTATAGTACCTTGATCATGCAAAGTTTTTCTTAAAGTATCTAAAGTATTTGAAAACTTACCACCTGATTGTCTACCAATAGATATTACAAGATAAAATATTCTAAGTTCTTTTGATTCTACTAAATTAAACATCTTTAGAAAAACCTTATCTTCACCTATGATATCTTTCTCTTTTATATAAATTCCAAAAACCTCTTGAGTAAATTTTGATTTACTTGTTAAAATAGATTTTTTAAACGCTTGTTCAAATCCAACTCCACTTTTCATCATACTAGTCACTTTATCTATAATAGACTTTAATCCAAAATTAAACTCTTCTTGTCTATTTGAAATTATTTTTGAAAGAACCATAAAAGGAAATAAAGAGAAAACAACAGATGATATAATAAGTGCAATAGGAGATTTCATAACAAAATATATAAAAAAGCCGACAAGCAAACCAAATACGACTGATAAAAGTAAAAAAGTATGCTGTGCATAATAGCTTACAAAACCACCATAATTTAACTTTTGTCTTAAAAAACCAATTTCATCTTTATGCTCAACTTTGTTTTTTTTTGTTTCTAATATTCCTTGTGTAGAATCTGATAAAACATTTATCATTAGTCTTTTTTTATTTGATTCAATATATAAATTGTATACAAAATATGATAGAGTAACAACTAAAAAAGGAATAATTAATATTAACAATAAAATCATCTCATTGTTGTTCATAAACCTACTCTCCTCTTTTAATATCTTGGAAATGTGACCACTTATGAAATAGTTGTGAATCTTTTCTTATAAATTCGTCCAAATGTTCATCTTTCCAACCACACATTTTAGAAGGTAAGTCTTTTCTTAACTCCTCTATTAGCATCTCTTTTGTCATCTCAAAATCAGGGTTAAAAATTCTTTTGTCTATATCTACACCAAACATATTCATCTGTTCAATTGTTCTACTTGGACTTGCTAAAACTTTAAATTCACCTTTTGTTTTCTTTAAATCACTAGCATCTCTCTCAAATTTAAAAATATGATTTAATGATATAACACCATTATCTTCCATTCTTTTTTCAACTTCAGATATTGTAATAAGTTTTCTACTTCCATCTGGAAATCGTACAAGTTGTACAATAACATCAATAGCAGATACAATTTGTGATCTAATAAACCCAATAGATGCTGTTGGTCGTGCTTCTAAATACATATTTTCAACCCTTACTAAAGCTTCTTTTGTATTATCAGCATGAACTGTCGTCATAGAACCTGGATGTCCTGTATTCATTGCATTTAACATTACAACAATTTCAGGTCCTCTACACTCACCCACAATAATTCTCCTTGGACTTGATCTTAGAGCTGACCTGAGTAAGAAATCAAGAGTAATAGCCCCTTTACCCTCTTCATTTGCCATTCTAGCTTCGTAGGAACGAACTAAATGACAGGGCATTTGAGGTTGCATCTCTCTTGTATCTTCAATCACCATAAGTTGCTCACTATCTTCTACAAACCTAGTAATTGCATTTAAAAATGTAGTTTTACCACTAGAGGTCCCCCCTGAAACTATAATATTACACTTTCCTTTTGATAGTTTTATTAAAAAATATGCCATTTTATAATCCATCTGTCCAGACTCTATAAGCATCTCAAGGAGTAATGGTAGGTCATTAAACTTTCTTATAGTTATACAACTTCCACCATTAGCAGCTATTGGTGGGATTTGAACCTCTACCCTTGATCCATCAGCAAGCTTACTAGAGATAATAGGGTGTGCTTCATCAATTTTTCTATTGTTTTGAGCTAGCATTTTATCTATAATCTTTCGAAGCTCCTCTTCACTTCTAAACCTCATTGGTGTTTCTACTGTTTTACCATTATAAATAATATCTATATAATCTTTTGTATTTACAAGCACATCATTTAGTCCATCTTTTGCAATCTGGAAAAGTGTAGTAATGACGCCAAGTCCAACAATGTTATTAATAATGTATTGTTTTATATCATCTAAAATATTTTTCTCTAAGCCTTTACAATCAGGTGAAGACAATATAAACTCTGGTAGCACCTCTTCAAGACTATCTTTTGTAATTTTTTTATCTGATTTTAAATTCATCAAAAAATGATCATTTACCTTCATAGCGATACTCATTAAATCATCATCAAGATATAATTCAGGAAATTTAATCATATTGCTATTTGTTTTTTTCTGTATTTTCTTTATTTTAATTTGATTTTCTTTTACAGATTCTTTTTTAACAACATCATCAGTTTTAGTTGATTCTACATCTGCTTTTTGTTCTTCATCTTCTATAATATCTCTTAAACTTCTCATAAAAATCTCTTACTTTAAAAATGACAACCAAGACTTTGATTGTTTTTTTTCTATTATTTCTTCTACAAATAAACCTCTACTAATTAAAACCTCTTCGAGTTTTTTAATAAAAATAGATTTTTGATGTGTATCTGAAGCTAATTCACAATAATTCCAACAGTGACCTAAAACGGTATAATCATTTGGTATTTTAAAGTCAAAATTAAGATTATCTTCATTTGATGTATTTAAAATAGATGTAACATCTGAAACAGATATGGCATTTACTGAATCATATCTATTTACTAAAAATGACAATTTATCTTTCAAACCTGCTCTTTTCATTAGAGAAAAGAATGTTTTTAGTTTTGATATATGAGGTAATGACATCTCTGTTAATATCCAAAGTTCATTTGATATATCATATATAGTAGTATTTAAAGCTGAAGCTGAGGCTTCACCTGTATCTATTACAATAAAATTAAATGACTCTCCCATCTTTGAAATATAACCAAGAAACTTTTCTAAAAATACACTTTGTTCTAAAATATCACTATCGATATGTTTTTGAATACCACTTATAGCATAAAAATTATCTCTTACTCTTACCAATCCATTTTCTAAGTTCTTATCTATGTCAAACTCACCACTATTTACAAGATCTATAATTGTTTTTTTAGGTAATGGATTTTGTTCTAAAAAAAGATTACTTATTGCTTTTGTTTTTGATAAATCAATATATAGTATATTTTTATCAAAATTCTTTTTCGCCAATATATTAGCCATATTCATAGCAACAGTGGTGGTTCCTATTCCACCAGAAACACCAGATAAGGCTATTATTTTATTTTTATTTATATATTTGTTTTGAATTTTATTTTTTGTTTCAATAATTATATTTTTTAACTGTTCTGGAACAAAGTGCTCTTTGGATAAATATTTAAAAACATTAAATTGTCCACAGAGTAATGAAATATTATAATCACTTGGTCCAATTACTATAAGAAATTCATTTGTCTTCAAGAGTATCTCTTTATCAATTTTAAGTAACTTATCATCTTCTATTATATATATAACTATAGATTTTTTTACTTTTTCTTTTAATTTATCCTTAATATCAACTAAACTACTACTTATTGAAATTGAACTATTTAACAATACATTTAAACTATTTAAAAGTTTGTCCGCAAAGGTCAAGCTATCTTGATCACTTATTATAAATATTTCTAATTTTGACTCTTCAGATAATAGTTCTTTTTCAATTTGAAGTCTTTTTTTTAATACTATTTTTATCTTATTAAACAATTCATGAATCACCTCTGACTCACCTGGATTTTCATCAAAAGTAAGCATCCCATATATAGTACCATTTTCCTCTATTATAACAGAGTAGTTACTATCATCAATAGTGTGTGATTCTTCAAAACATACTTTATCATCAACACTAAATGAATATATAAAGTTATTAAACTCATAGTCGTACTTAAAAAAAGACAGTTTAGTAATATTAGAAAATAAAACATAAAATTTCAAAACTTCTTTTAAATTTTCGTCTCTCATCTCTAACTCTTTTTGTTCATTAATTTTAATTTGGTATGAATCTAGTGTCATCTCTTTTTCCTATTTATACTTATCATTAATATTCTAGTATTACTGTTTCTATTTTAGGTATTGATATATCTACATCAATTCTAAATAAACCACTTTGTGAACAATCTTTACTTTCAACCCAATTAACCCAAATAACACTTTCAAACCCTGTTTCATTTTCAAATACATCATCTATTGTATCGCTTAATGTTGCTTTGGAACCACAATAAATATTAGTCATACTTACATCAACTAAATTTGATATACTAATATTATCCTTAGTACTATTACAATCAAATAAAGCAACTGATATATTCATAGCTTCATTATACTTATGAACTTCTAATACACTGGCTAGTTGTTGAGCATCATTTTCAATTGTATTTTGATCTGTATCAACTAAATAAACATCAGATAATAAGCTATTAAAATCCAATACCTCATTTTTAAAATGTGCGAATCCATCTTGACTTCCATCCGTTCTATCAGGTTCTTCATCTACAACTAAACCATAAAATGCTGTCTTGTCATTTGGATCATATATACCATATGACTTGTATACAAAAGAGACGCTCTCTCCTGGGATCAAATCATCTTCACTACCACACCCATTTATAGCAAATGGCATAAAATTTGATACCTCTTCTACAATAGGTAGTTCATCAGTTGAAACTTCTGTTATATTAGCTTTTGCTTCAAGATTATCTATATCAACAAAATCTAAATTTACAAACCTGAACCAAAATAAGTTTTCTCTATATAAAGGAAGTTTTGCTTTTACATTATTTGGAATACTTTCAAAATCCCAAGTAAAGGCTATACTATCTTTTATCTCATCTCCTAAAGGAGTTTGCCCTATTATTCCCAATGAAATAACTTCTGCTTCATCTGTGTTGTTATTCTCATAAGTGTAGTATTTTGAAGCACTTAATACAGTATTTTGAAGCACTTTTTTTAAACTAGTGTATTTATTTCGAACTTTTAACTCATCAGATATAGTTCCTATAAACACCATACTCATAGCAATAAGTAAAAATCCTAATAATATTTTATCTACAAAAGCTCGTTTTTTATTCATAATTTAAAACCTTAAATACTACAATTATACCAACGGATAAAATCCAAAAAAAACTACAAAGTGAGTTATAATTACTGCTATAAACATAATAGGTACCATTGCAACTATCCGTCTTTTTTTAACATTTTGTTTATATAATAAAGCAAAAGTTTGTAAAACTCCAGTTACTATCAAAAAAAGAGGAAAAACCAAATATGGTAAAAAAAATCCAACTACCATCATATACTTTATATCACCACCACCTAAAATCATTTTTGGTTTTAAAAGTAATAATACTATAAAAAAACAAAGAATAAGAATAGGTACAACAAATGAACTTATATATACTTTATCTTCAATTATTCCAAAATACAACAACATCAAACCCATAGTGCCCAAAATAACATTTGGTACTCTAAACTCAACACAATCAGTATAAGATAATAAAAGAGAAAATATATAAAATGTAAAACTAAACAACAATTATTCTGAAATCATATTATTTATAGTAGTATTTGCATCATTTTTTAAGGTATTTATTTGGCTAGACATCCAAGAAGCAAAAGTAGCAACTATACCTATTCCGACAACTATTAACATTAAAGATACCAAAATAGTATCCATAGCACCTTTTTCAGATTTTACTCTTCTATTTAAAAATTTATACATACCAATCCTAACTATTTATCCTAGTTACAATAACTAGGATAAATTCATATTAATTTACTACTCACTAACCGTTATTTAATGCACCACTAATAGAAGTATTTGCATCATCAGTCATTGCATCAGATTGATCACCCAACCATGTACTTAAAGTTACAACAGCTCCAATTCCAATGATAACTAACAACAATGTAACAAGAATTTTATCCATTGCACCTTTTTCACTTTTTAATCTTCTTTTTAAAAACTCTAACATAATTTTTCCTTTTGTGTTAATTTATTTTGTAAACAATTTATTTTTATAATAAAATGTAATGCTATTATAACATGTAGTATATTACAATAGTGTTACATTTAAGATTTTATTACAATTTACGAAATTTACATGATTTTAAAATAGATTTAGAGAAGCATCAATAAACACAAAAAAGTGTGTATTAGGCAACTCAGCCATCTTTTTAAAAAGATCTGTAGCTTTCCGTCCTTACTTCACAGTAAGTTTGGCAATAAACAATTTAACAATAAAGAATTATTACATTAAAAAACTTAAATTTATCTAAAATTATTGTTATTATTTTCTTCTATAAGTTTAGCTAAATGATATGCTAAATCTTTATAATAACTCTTAGAGTCTTTTGAGCCTTGAGGCATTGATGTGTTTATGTCAAAACTTTGATCTATTTTATTTAATTTTTCTTTCAAGATTAGAGTCATATTTCTATAAAATTTTTCATATGTAGATGGATGAAGATTGTTATCATTGTTTATCTCAAATCCTATAGCAATAGCACCATTCATCCCTGCAATACAAGTTGCAGTACGACCATTATTTAAAATTGGTTTCATTTCACCTAGAAGTGTAGTTGCTTTTAATACTGCAATTTTTTTTAAGAAATTATTCTTCTCTTTAATTAAAATACCAACTTGTCCATCTAGTATATAATATATGTAATCATCTTTGTTTTCACCTTGTGTGAATATAACTTCATTAGGTGAAAATCGCTTTAAGATTATGTTTTTTAGTAAAAATATAATCTCTTTATCTTCTAAGTTTTCAAAAAATTTAATATGTGATTTTTCATCTAAAAGCTCATGTACTATATCACCAAAGGATACCTTGTAGTTACCATCAACTAATTCTTTTATAAATTTTTTTAAACTCAACTAGATATCCTTATTAAAATACAATTAAATACTAAAGTGCTTTAGTCATAACTTTATTTAATCTTTGAGTAAATGCTACAGTATCTTTTATCTCCATACCCTCAGACATTTTAGCTTGATCTAAAAGTAACCAAGAGATTGTATCTATCATATCATCATCTGAACTAACATTTAATGATTTAACAATTGCATGGTCTGGGTTTATCTCTAAAATTGGTGCTGATTCTGGAACCTCTTGCCCCATTGCTTTCATCATAGCTGCCATTTGAGCCATTGGATCATTTGGATCTTTTACTACACAAGAAGGTGAATCACTTAACCTAGAAGTTGTTTTAACTTCTTTAACAGCCTCACCTAAAGAAGTTTTGATTTTTTCAACAATTGATTTGAATTTTTCTTCAACCTCTTTAGCTTCCTCTTCTGTTTGCTCTGTTTTTGGTGCTTCTACTGATGTAATATCTTTGAAATCCCAATCTTTATATGCTCCTATACTTGGAGTTATAACTTCATCTATCTCTTTATCATCTAAAATAAGAACTTCAATATTATTTTTCTTATAACTTTCCATTAACGGAGAGTTTCTTAAAATTCTTTCATCTTCACCAACAATATAAAAAATAGCTTTTTGTTCTGTATCAGCTCTATCTTTATATGCTGCTAAAGATGTCAATTTTGTTGTATCATTTGTTGATTTGTATCGTACAAGCTCTAAAATAGCATCTTTATTTACATGGTCTTGATATACACCCTCTTTTAATGCTCTATTATATTGAGCAGTAAACTCTTCATACTTCTCTTCATCTTTGCTAAGTTTTTTTATCTCATTTAAAACTTTTTTTACTGAAGATTGTTTTATGTTTGCCATAACTTTATTTTCTTGTAAAAGTTCTCTTGATACATTTAAAGGTAGATCTTCACTATCAATTATACCTTTTACAAATCTAAGATATGTTGGTAAAAGCTCTTTTTCACTATCTGTGATAAATACTCTTTTAACATATAATTTAACACCTGGTTCGAAATCAACTCTGTACATATCCATAGGTGCAGTTTTAGGGATATAAAATAGTGTAGTATATTCACTTACACCCTCTGCTTTTGTATGTACATAAGCCATTGGTTCACTACTATCATGAGAAATTGTATTGTAAAACTTATTATAATCATCAGCAGTTAAATCAGACTTACTTTGTGTCCATAAAGCTGTTGCTTCATTTATTTGTTCTCTTTTTTTCTCAATCTTTTTTTCTGCAACTATACCTTTTTCTTTATCTTCATCAGATAACTCTTCAGTTACCTCCTCTTCATAGTTTAGGAAAATTGGATATGCAATATGATTAGAGTATTTTTTAACTACTGTTTCAACAGAGTGCTTAGATGTATATTCATCAGCCTCTTCATCTTTTAATTTGATATATATAACTGTACCTGATTCATCTTTTACACAAGAATTTAAATCAAAGCTACCACTTCCATCACTTGACCACTTATAAGCTTGCTCTTCACCTGCTTTTTTAGAGATAACATCAACTTTATCAGCAACCATAAATACAGAATAAAAACCAACACCAAATTGACCAATAAGATTACTATCTTTTTTAGCATCACCACTTAAAGCTTCTACAAATGATTTTGTACCAGATTTAGCAATAGTACCAATTGAAGCGATTAAGTCCTCTTCATTCATTCCTAAACCATTATCAGCAATAGTAATAGAGTTGTCTTCTTTGTCAAGTTTAATATTTACTTGACCTTTAAAGTCAGCATATGTATCTTTTAGATTTTCTTCTGTTAGTCTTAAATAGTTAAGTTTATCAATAGCATCACTTGCATTTGAAACAAGCTCTCTTACAAAAATCTCTTTATTTGAGTATAAAGAGTGAGTCATTAGTTTTAAAAGTTGCCCTACTTCTGTTTGAAATTCATGTTTAGCCATATTTATATTTCCTTTTATGTTTAATAATTTAAATTTTAGAGCGAAATTTTAACATAAGTTTATAAAAGGAAGCTAAAGTTTTAGAAATAATTAGCACTCAATACACAAAAGTGCTAATTATTTTGATTTTATTAGATATTGTTTGCTATTATATCACCCATTTTAGTACAATTTACTTGTTCTTTACAGTCATAAGCAGATAAATCACCTGTTCTATAACCATCTTTCATAGCTTTTTTAATAGCAGCATCAATAGCATCAGCAGCTTCAATTTCATCCAAAGAGTATCTAAGCATCATACTAGCACTTGAAATTGTTGCAATTGGATTAGCTATTCCCATACCAGCAATATCAGGAGCTGAACCGTGAATTGGTTCGTATACTGCAGTTTTAAGACCAGTTGATGCTGATGGTAAAAGACCTATACTTCCACTTAGCATTGAAGCCTCATCGCTCAAAATATCTCCAAAGATATTTCCAGTTAATATTACATCAAATTGTCTTGGATTTGCAATAAGTTGCATAGCACAATTGTCAACATACATATGAGAAAGCTCTACTTCTGGATACTGTGTAGCAACTTTTTCTGTAGTTTCTCTCCATAGTTGAGATACATCAAGAACATTTGCTTTATCAATAGAGCAAACTCTTTTATCTCTTTTCATAGCAAGTTTAAATGCAACATGAGCTATTCTTTCAATCTCTTCAACTGTATAAACCATAGTGTTCCAACCTTTAGTTTCAGTTTTACCTTTAGGCTCACCAAAGTAAATACCACCTATAAGTTCTCTAACAACCATAATATCAACACCTTTGATAACTTCAGGTTTTAAAGAAGAAGCATCTACTAACTCATCATAAACAACAGCAGGTCTAAGGTTTGCAAATACTCCCATCTCTTTTCTAAATCTTAAAAGTCCAGATTCTGGTCTAAGTTCTCTTGGTTGATTATCCCATTTAGGTCCACCAATAGCTCCAAATAAACATGCATCAGATGCTAATACACCAGTTACAGTTTCATCAGGAAGAGGGTTTCCTGTAGCATCTATTGCACACCCTCCCATTAAATACTCTTTATAATCAAAGTTTATATCAAATTTCTTTCCAACTGCATCTAAAACTTTAACTGCTTCATTTACAATTTCAACACCAATTCCATCACCTTTAATTAGTGAAATATTATAATTTTTAGCCATTCGCTGCTTCCTTTTTTGCAAAATTCATCAATCCACCATCTGCTAATAACTCTTGCATAAATGGTGGTATTGGTGTAAACTCATATTTTTTACCCTGATCAACATCCTCTATTGAACCTTTTTCTAAATCAATAGTGATTAAATCACCCTCTTTTATATCTAATGCATTGGGTAGTTCAAAAATTGGTAATCCCATATTAAATGCATTTCTATAAAAAATTCTTGCAAATGTTGGAGCAATGATTGCTGCGACTCCTGCTGCTTTTAAAGCTATAGGAGCATGTTCTCTACTACTACCGCAACCAAAGTTTTCACCAGCAACAATAATATCCCCAGGTTGTACTTTTGATGCAAAATCAGGATCTGCATCTTCCATTACATATTTTGCTAAGTGATGAGGGTCACTACTATTTAAATATCTTGCAGCAATAATTAAATCTGTATCAATATTGCTACCAAAGTTCCAAACTTTACCTGTAATTTTATTCATATTATATATGTCCTTGTGTTTAAAAATATTTTGGATTTTATCTAAATTATACAAAATAAAAAGTAAAGTAAAATAAATCTATCGTGTTTAATTCCACTCATTAAACTTTAATTTACTTTTGGGTAAAATATATATCAAAAATTATTTACAAGGCTTATTTAAAAATATGACAACAAAAGTAAAAGATATCAATAAAGTAATTGAAAAAATATTTAAAGACCACAAAGATACAACGCTAACTTATGAAAAACTTGTTAAAGTTTTCCCAAAAGCCCCCACTGCAGCTGTAGTAAAAAAAATATTAGCACAAAAACAACTTCTTAATGTAATACTAATAAGCTCAACAGAACAAGCTAAAAGAGTAAACCAAAGTGAATATAAAAGAAAAGAAGAGGCAAGGATAAAACGACAAGAAAATCCTGATAGTGAAGAGTTTGACCTATTAAAAAATAAAGAGCTTATGGAGTGGAGTAGAAGTGATTCTCCTGTAAGAATGTATTTAAGAGAGATGGGGAAAGTTCCACTTTTAACAAAAGAGGAAGAGATTGAAATAAGTCAATCTATGGAGCGTGGAGAGGATACAATTTTAGATGCAATTTGTTCTGTTCCTTATTTGATTGATTTTATACTTGAATATAAAGAACCTTTAGTTAATAGAGAGAGAAAAGTAAAAGAACTGTTCAAAAACTTTGATGATGATACAGAAGAATCAGAAGGTATTGATTCTGAAGATACAGAGGACTCTGATGATTCTGCAGATACAGAAGAGGAAACAGAAAATAAAAAAAATAAAAAACTAGATAAAAGAGCTGAAAACATTATAGAGTCTTTTAAAAAACTAGAAAAAGCAAAAAAAGATTGGATTAAGTTTACATCTAAAGAGATTGCAAAAAGCGACTCAGAATCAGATATGCTAACATTTGATTTAGCAGGTGCATTTAAAAAGAAACTAATTAAAGAGAGTCTTATAGACTTAGGGCCAACAAGTAAACTAATAGCTGAAATTGTAAAAGCAATGGAAACCTCTTTAAACAGTGATAATGGATTTGATGTGGAGCTAAAAAGACTAGAATATAAACTTCCTTTGTTTAATGACACACTACTAGAAAATCATAAAAAGCTATTAGAAGAGATTTTAACTTTATCAAAAATTGATATTATAGGGATGGTTCCTGAAGCTACTATGGTTAGTACATACATGGAGATTAAAAAGCTTTACCAAACAGCTGAAGCTAGTAAGGGTGGTTTTGACCTAGAAGAAGATGAACTAAAAGATGTTTTAGAGCAAATCAAACTTGGTAAAAAGATAACAGATGAAGCAAAAAATAGAATGGCCAAGTCAAATCTTAGACTCGTTGTATCTATTGCAAAAAGATATACAAACAGAGGATTGCCATTTCTTGATCTAATCCAAGAGGGAAATATTGGATTAATGAAAGCTGTTGATAAATTTGAATACAAAAAAGGTTATAAATTTTCAACATATGCAACTTGGTGGATTAGACAAGCAATAAGTAGAGCTATTGCTGATCAAGCACGAACAATCAGAATCCCAATACATATGATTGAAACGATCAATAGGATCAACAAAATAATAAGAAAAGGTATTCAAGAAAATGGTAAAGAGCCAGATGTTGAAGAGATTGCAAAAGAGGTTGGACTTACTGTTGATAAAGTTAAACAAGTAATTAAAATCACAAAAGAACCTGTATCTTTAGATGCACCTATAGGAAATGAAGATGATGGAAAATTTGGTGACTTTGTTGCAGATACTCAAGCACCAACTCCAATAGAAAATATCATGTATGAAGATCTACTTGGTCAAATTGACCAAATACTTGGTCAACTAAATGAAAGAGAACAAGCCGTAATAAGAATGAGATTTGGTTTACTAGAGGACAAAAGTGATAGAACTCTTGAAGAGATTGGAAACAACCTAAGCGTTACAAGAGAAAGAGTAAGACAGATTGAATCAAGTGCTATTAAAAAATTAAAACACCCTAAGGTTGGTAGAAATCTTAAAAACTACGTAGAGAGTTAATCTCTACAAATAAAGACTAAATTCATCCTTGAATTACCAAAGAGATTCAGTTTCATACTGATCTTCTTTTTCTATAAATTCCATAAAAACATCTTCACTATAATCCAAATATAAATTGTATTCATCTAAATATATACTTTGTTGTATATTTGTTTTATTTATATACGATATTTCACTGTTAATTGTAGTAAAGTCATGAAGGTAGTACTCAACCAATGATGGAGCCATCATTGAAGCACTATCCTCTAATTTTGAAAAACAATCTATTTTAAATGTATTAAAAAGTAGATCTTTATCTATTTGGATTATCAATTAGTTATTTAAACCATTCAGTAATGATTGCATTCTACCCAAATCTAATCCAGAGTTGTTATGAAAACCATTATCTTCTTTATCTTGAGTTTCTACTTCCACTTCTGTAGCTTCTGTTTCAACTTCTAATTCAACTTCATCAGTTACATTCTCCACTAATTCATTTGATTCATTTTCTTTAGTTTCATCTTTGTCTTCACCTAATATTGAAGATATTTTATTTAACATATCATCCATCTCATTAGTTTGATGATTAGAAGTATCTGTTAATTGATTTAGTTTTTCACTTAATTCAGTACTTTTACTTTCATATTCTTGTACATCTTCTTTTAACATAAGATTTTCTTCTTTTAAATCATTATTTTCCTCTTGTAGCTTTTCATACGCATTTAATAATTGATTTAACGCTTGACTTAATTGTTTAACTGTGTTATTTTCTTCCATTTTACTATCCTATTTAATTCATATATTACGCAATATTATCAAAATTTAACTGATAATTCCATCAATTTTTAATAAAGATTTAATATCTGCTTTACGACCACTAAATTCAAGGAAAAGTTCATTCATATCAACACTTCCACCACTACTTAATACTATATCTTTATATCTTAAAGCAAGTGCTTTATCCAAAACTTCATTTTCTATAAATAGATAATAAGCATCAGCACTTAATACTTCTGCCCATTTATAACTATAATATCCAGCAGCATAACCACCAGCAAAAATATGACTAAATCCATTTTGAAATTTGTTATACGATGGTGGGGTTATTACTGATATTTCATCTCTTATTGAATCAAGTAAATTTTGCACTTCGCACTCTTTGTATAATGATTGATGCACTTCAAAGTCAAACAAAGCAAACTCTACTTGTCTGATTGTTGAAAGTGATGATTGAAAATTTCTAGCTTTAATAAGTTTGTTTATTGAATCATCAGGTAGCACTTCATTTGTTTTATAATGTTTTGCAAACATTTGAAGTACACTTTTATCATATGAGAAATACTCTAAAAACTGTGATGGAAATTCAACAACATCCCAGGCAACACCATTTATACCACTAACAAATGGCTCATTAACTGTACTTAACATATGGTGCAATGCGTGACCCATCTCATGGAAAAGTGTAACAACATCACTGTGTCTTAACAAAGATGGTGTAGTTTCAGATGATGTAGGAAAATTACAAACAATATATGCAGTGGATAAGTTTTTATCCCCATTAACTATGCTATGTGTGTGCCAATTATTCATCCAAGCACCACCTCTTTTATCTTTTCTAGCTTCTAAATCAATATATAATCTAGAGATAGCTTTACCATTACTACTTAGTTCATAAACAACTGCTTTATCATCCCAAGTAGGTGTATCTACTTTTTCAAAAGTTATATCAAAAATATTATTCAAAAAATCAAATAAACCATTTAAAACACTACTTTTTTCAAAGTATGGTCTATAAAACTCTTCATCAATATCATATTTTTCTTCTTTTAATTTCTGGCTATAATATGCTAAATCATAGCTCTCTATACTTTCTATACCATCTTTTCTAGCTAACTCTTTTACTTCATTTAACTCATCCAGTGCTTTATCTTTTGAATATTTTGCAAGCTCATATAAAAAATCAATAACTTCATCTTCACTACTAGCCATTTTAGTTGCCAGTGATAGTCTTGCATAATTGTTAAATCCTAATAGTTTTGATTCTTGTTCTCTTAATTCTAAAATTCTTTCAATTATTAATCCATTTTCGGGAGATCTTGTTGTATAAGCTTTATAGATCTCTTCCCTTTTCTCTCTTGATGCTCCATATGTTGTATATGCAATATATGAAGGCATTTGAAGTGTAAATTTATATTTTGTACTTCCATCTTTATCTTCAAATTTTGCAGTTTCTAAATCACTTTTAGGAATCTCTTTAATTTCATCATCGTTATCTATTATCATCTCCCAACTATTAGTAGCGTCAAGTAAATTTTGCGAGAATCTATTACCTAGTTCGCTTAACTCTAAATTGATCTTTTCAAGTGATTTTTTATCATCATCATTGAGTCCACAACCACCAAGTTTAAAGTCTCTTAGTTCATTTTCTAAAACTTTTTGTTGTTCAATATTTAAAGTACTATTATACTTATACTGTATATATTTAAAAGCACTATATACATCTTCATTAGAAGATAATTGTGAACTATAAATGGAGATTAAAGGTAAACATTCATTGTATACTTTCTGCGTTGTTTCACTATTTTTTACACTATCCATATGAAAAATTGGTGTACAAAACTCATCAAGCTTTTCTGCCATCAACTGAAAAGGTATTACAAAGTTTGAATAACTCTTATCATCTATTTTTAATAACTCTTCTAGTTTCTCTTTATTTTTAGTTATTAACTTTTCTAGTTTTATTGCACTATTTTCAAAATCATTTAAATCAAATATCTTAAACATTTATCTACCTTAATTATTTTTTCAAAAGTATACTCAAACTTTATAATAATAAATTTAATCACTTAACTATTTTTGGTATTAATTTTTCCACAGTTAGTCCCATGGCACATGATTCATAACCTTCAACACTTTGTATATATTTTTTACAAAACCCTTCAACCATACATCCCCCTGCTTTTCCATCCCACTGCATCGATTCTAAATATTCATCTAAATCATTTACACTAAACACATTAAAATTATAATGAGTTGAAGATATATCAACAAACTCCTCATTTTTATCTTTATATATCATACAAGTTATAATAGATGTTGTATGTCCACTTTGAAGCTCTAGTATTCTTTTTGCGTCTTCTTTATCTTTTGGTTTTCTTAAAAGTTCACCTTGAGCTGTTACTACAGTGTCAGCTACTAAAAGAGGAATATTAAAACCGTAAAGTTTCAAACAATCTTTAAACTTTCCTATTGTTGCAGAAAATACAAATTCTTTGGGGTCTTTTGTTTCTATTAAGTCTTCATCGAAGTTTGAGCCTGATTGAATAAATTCAATTCCATTCTTCTTTAAAATTTCTGCTCTTGTAATCGAGTTTGAACCAAGTCTTATCAAAATCTTCCTTTTTTTATAAAATTATTGTAGAATTTTACTATGATAAAATTAATATTACCATTATTACTTACAAATACAATTTTTGGAAATACTATTGATATAAATATTGAAAACTTAAGAGATAGATTCAATAATGAAGTAATAGAAACAAATATTTTCAGAACTAGATTCAATAACTATTTGAAATCAAAATGCGATGATAATTTTGAATGTTTTAGTAATTACATCAAATTATTAAAAAAATGGGACACAGTTAAAGAAGATAATACCCTTTGGTCATTTTATGAAAAAAAAGCTGTATTGTTTCAATATGATCAAAAATATTGGGATAAGTTAAATAATAAATTATTAAATAAAGACCTAAATCTTCAAGAATCACAATTTGTTAGTGTAGTAGATCTTGAAAATCAATTATTTATAATAACACTTTGGAGTAATATTTCAAAGAAATTTTATTTTATAGGACAAGATTTTATCTCAAGTGGAGATATAAAAAGAGAAGTGGAGATAAAATATGGAGAGGATCACTACTTAAAAACACCCTCAGGTACATTTCAAACGCATACAGGCTGGAGAAGTGATGGTAAATATAAAGATGATAATGTAACTTTAGGATATGGCTATAAAGATAGATATATATTTTATTTTGGTAAACAAGAATCAATAAGGTATAATACTTTTGATAAAGAAAAAAATAAAATAAAAGATAAAGAAAAATGGCAACTAATTACTGATGAATTAGAGTTTGCACTTCATGCTCACAAATCAAATAAACCTATGGGACAACCATATTCACACGGATGCATAAGAACTTCAGATGAATTAAACAGATTTATTGACAATAACCTTGTCCTTCATAAAAATATGATAGATGGTAAAAAATGGCTTCACAAATATTCAAAAGAACCAGAAAAGCCTAAATACTATGATTTAGCAGGTGAATATCTTATCATATTTGATAAAATCTAATTTTCAATACTTTTAAGATATAATCGCGACCATATAATAATAAACAACAAAAGATAGGACAATATATTATGAGTGAAAAATACGAACCTTCAAAAATAGAAGATAATTTTTATAAAATATGGGAAGATAGAGGATATTTTGAGATAGATGGTAACCAATCTATACAAGAAAAAGATAAAAACTTCTCAATTATGATGCCACCACCAAATGTAACAGGAAGTTTACATATAGGTCATGCATTAACATTTACACTACAAGATATAATTACTAGATACAAAAGAATGGATGGATATAAAACTCTTTGGCAACCAGGAACTGATCATGCTGGAATAGCTACTCAAAATGTTGTTGAAAAGCAATTATTATCAGAAGATACTACAAAAGAAGAGATTGGTAGAGAAAAATTTCTTGAGCGTGCTTGGCTGCAAAAAGAAACTAGTGGTGGAAATATTGTACATCAAATGAGAAAACTAGGTGTTACTCCAGCTTGGAAGCGTGAACGATTTACAATGGATGAAGGACTTCATGAAGCTGTTAAAGAAGCTTTTGTATCTCTATATAATGATGGGCAAATCACTCAAAACAACTATATGGTAAACTGGTGTACACACGATGGTGCATTAAGTGATATTGAAGTAGAACATGATGAAGTACAAGGGAAATTTTATCATATGATATATAAGTTTGTAGATGCCAAAGAAGGTGAAGTAGGAGAGTTAGAAGTAGCAACAACTAGACCAGAAACATATTTTGGTGATACTGCTATTATGGTTCACCCTGATGATAATAGATATAAAGATATTGTTGGAAAAGAAGTATTACTTCCACTTACAAATCGTTCAATTAAAGTTATTACTGATACTCATGTTGATATGGAGTTTGGAACAGGTGTAGTAAAAGTAACACCAGCACATGATCAAAATGATTACGCTGTTGGCAAAAGACACAACCTTGAGTTTATAAAAGTATTTGATGAAAAAGGTATTTTAAATGACTACTGTGGAGAGTTTGCAGGGTTAGAGAGACTAGAAGCTAGAGAACCAATTGTAAAAAAACTCCAAGATGAAGGTTATATAGTAAAAATTGATGAGCATATTCACCAAGTTGGGCATTGTTATAGATGTAAAAATATTGTTGAACCTTTTATATCTACACAATGGTTTTTAAGTAATGAGATGGCTCAAAACTCTATAGATAAAACTAAACAAGAGACAAAAGATAGGTTAGAAAATAAAACTCATAATGGTAGTTTATTCCATCCGTCTCATTGGATAAACTCTTACACAGCTTGGATGGATGAACTTAGACCTTGGTGTATCTCTAGACAACTTTGGTGGGGTCATAGAATTCCAGTGTTTACTTGTAATGATTCAGATTGTAATCACCAATGGGCAGATAAAAATGATGAACCAAAATCTTGTCCGAAATGTAATGGAACACATATTACTCAGGACCCAGATGTTCTTGATACTTGGTTTAGTTCTGCACTTTGGGCTATGTCACCTCTTGGTTGGGGAAATAATGGAAAAATGGAAGATACATTCAATGAATCAGATATAAAAGATTTCTACCCAAACTCTTTACTAATAACAGGTTTTGACATTATGTTCTTTTGGGTAGCTAGAATGATGATGATGGGTGAACACTTTAAAGGGGAATTACCATTTAAAGATATCTATATGCATGCTTTAGTTCGAGATGAAACGGGTGCAAAAATGTCAAAATCAAAAGGAAATGTAATAGACCCACTTGATATGGTTGAGGAGTTTAGTGCAGATATTGTTAGGTTTTCTTTAGCATATTTAGCAGTTCAAGGTAGAGATATAAAAATAGGTAAAAAACACCTTGAACTTTATAGAAATTTTACAAATAAGTTTTATAATGCAGCAAACTTTTTACAGCTAAATGCTGATACTTTTCCTGATTTAAAAGATTGTGAAATCAAAACACCTCTTGGAAAATATATGCTTTCAAAATTAGCAACTGCTACAAATGAAGTAAGAATAAATCTAGATACTTACAAGTTTAATGAAGCAGCTTCATCATTATATAGATTTGTATGGAATGAATTTTGTGATTGGGGTATTGAGTATTCAAAAGCCAGTAAAGATTCAGTAATAGAACTTGGTGCAATATTCAAAGAAACGCTTAAACTTACTTCTCCATTTATGCCATTTATCTCTGAGTACTTATATCAAAGGCTAAGTGGAACTAGTTTAGATACATCTGATTCTATTATGATTATGAACTTTCCAAAAGACTTAACATATGACAAAGAAATAGAAGATATGTTTACTATTATTGAAGAAGCTATTACATCTTTAAGAAGAGCAAAAGTAGTTATAGATATGGGTAATAGTAAAATATCAAAAGCTTATATAAAACTTGATATAAAAATGGATACAGGTATCGCAAAACCATTTATAGAAAAGTTAGCAAAAGTTGAAGATATAGAGTTTGTTAATTCTAAAGTTGAAAACTCTATCACTGATGTATCTGACAATATGGAAGTATACTTACCAACATCAGAAATTGATATGGCACCAATTATCTCAAAACTTACAAAACAAAAAGAAAAGTTAGAAAAAGAGATTGCGAAACTAAGTGGTATGTTAAGAAATGAAAAGTTTGTTGCTAATGCACCAGAGAATGTTATTATTGAAAATAGAGAAGCACTTGAAGCAGCAACAACAAAACTAACTAAGGTAGAAGTAGAATTAAAAACTCTTAGCTAGTCTAAGAAAAAGGAAAAAAATGCTATTTTATGAATATATTGGATTATTTGGTGTAAGCTTAATAATAGTATCTTTCTTTTTATTACAAACAAGTAAATTAAAATCAAATTCATTAAGTTACCTTTTACTTAATTTATTTGGTGCTTTACTTATATTATTTACTCTATTTTTTGATTGGAATTTATCTACTTTTACTATTGAAATTTTTTGGATAAGTATTAGTTTATATGGTTTATATAAAAATAGATTAAAGAATAGTTAGTCTTTATTAGTCCAAAGACTATATCAAAAATCCAAACTACCTTCTAATAGATGCATCATTTTGAGCAATCATTTTTTTAGGAACGTTAGACTTTCCACCAACAAAAGGTGATATTTTTTTAATAATTGGTTTATTTACTAGTGTTATTGTTGCTTTTAATTTATTTTCTGACATTGTATTTTATTTCCATTTTAATTTTAGTATTTTTTTATAATAAACTCCATATTCAAGAATAGAGTTAAAACTAGCGTGTTTGAGACAATTAAAATTATGTTTTAATGAGTTCATACTTTTAAGACATAAAAAAACATCTCAAAAGTTGGCGGCGACCTACGTTTCCACAAGGGGACCCTGCAGTATTATCGGCGATGAGGAGCTTGACTGCCAGGTTCGATATGGGACTGGGTATGACCTCCTCTCTATAACCACCAACATTTGAAATGTTTCAATTGTTGTATAGAGTAATATAGTAAAACTATATTAGTAAACAATGTTAAAGTCTTTTATAAACAGATACTTTCTATATACTTATTAATAGTTTTGAATTAGTTGTAGTAATTCAAAAGCATACATAAATCAATTTAGTTGATTTATTGCATTCGCCTGTTGGGCATCATACACTTAATAAGATGGTAAACTAAAGAAATCATATAAATAAGCCAAACGATCTATTAGTACTAGTCAGCTGAACACATTACTGTGCTTACACATCTAGCCTAT
>JAYEMI010000065.1:0-8927 GCA_034718015.1 Campylobacterota bacterium
ATAAGAAGTATTGCCATTGTGATATTAAATATTTTTACACTTTTTTCATTTTTGATAAATCGTTTTAGTATTACTCCTCCAAGTGTCCAAGAGTTTGTAGATATAACTCCTGAGAGCATATATATAAATGCTATTGTAAATACTTGCCACAAATTTTGTTCACTAGAAGTTACAAACACTGAAATAGAAGTTATAGCCATAATCCACGCTTTTGGATTAACCCACTGAAAAAGTGCTGCTTGAAAAAATGTAAATGGTTTAGACTCACTACTTTCATCTACATCATAAGTACTATGATTGTTTGCTATTTTGTATGCCATCCAAAAAAGATACACAATACCAATAGTTTTCAAAACTGAAAATATAAAAGGAAACTGCTCAAATAGTATTCCCATGCCAAGACCTACAAGTATTACCATAATAGGAAATCCAAGCATCACTCCAAATATATGAGGAATAGTGTTTTTATATCCAAAAGTAAGACCAGAACTTAATAGCATAATATTATTAGGTCCTGGAGTCATAACTGTTGAAAGTGTAAAAGTTACAATAGATAGCAACATTGTGATTGTATAAAACTGTTCCATATTTATAGACCTTTAATAGTCTGAAGTATAAGTATCAATCCTATCTCCATCTGTTTTGCTGTAACACTCGTAAAATTAAATCTTATCTCATCTTTTATATTAGTATGCTTATAAAACTCCTCACCTGGAACAAAAACAACTCCAGCTTCTAAACATTTTTGTACTAATATTTTTGTATCAATATTTGGTAGTTTACCATAAATAAACATACCACCTTTTGGTTTTTCATATTCAAGTTCTGGCAAGATATCATCCAAATAACTACAAAATACTTGCATCTTTTTTTTGTAACTTTTTCTTAATTTTTTAATATGGCTACTGTAATCATCTAAACAAAAAATTAAAGTAAAAAAGGGATAGTATTTAGTTTATATTAAGTTTTGTTTATAAGTTGTCAAAGAATATTGCTAAAATTATTCAAAAATAACTTTGTTTCCTAAATTTTTTAATTCTTATAAACAATAGATACCCCAATAGGAGTATCTATTGATTTTGATATTTTTTTAATGGTACCTAAAATTGTGTCAAATTTATTTTCAATATTATTATATTTTAAATTTATTTTTGTTAACTCTATAATTGCTGCTGCTACTGAGAGTAGAGCAAATTCTCTTTGTATCCCAAACCTATCTTTTGCTACAATAAAGCCACGATTTATATCATCTATATTATACAAAGAGGAGACCTCATTTTTAAATATTTTTTGTATATTATCTATCTTTTTATAAACATCTTCATATTTTATATTTTTAAATCCAACAAAAAAATCATCACCCCCTACATGGGCTATAAACTCATCATTTGTTAGATATTTTCTTAATAGTTCACTAAAAAGTAATATGGCCCTATCACCTAATCTAAAACCATAAATATCATTAAAAGGTTTAAAATCGTTAAAATCAAAATAGACAATATGATAGATATTATGGTCTAGTTCATTAAAGGCATATTTTAAATACTTCTGAATTATATTATTTCCTGGAAGTTTTGTTAAAGGGTTTTGATTTTTTGCTATCTCTATATTTCTTTCGTGTGATAACACAAGAAGGTTATTTAAAGATATATATCCAAAATATCTATCCTCATAAGTTACAAATATACCTTTTGTTGAATCATCTGCCAAACTGCTGTATAGATCAAGCATCTTATCTACACCCCAATCTTTATCTATTGATATTGCTGTTTTTACAAATTTCATCAGTTTGCCGCTCATTGAACTGTTTTTTGCTAATTCTGAGCCATATTTTGAATATGATAGCTCTTTTATATCCTCCTCATATATCACACCTACTAACTGATCTTTTTCATCTACTATTGGTATTATGGTGATATTGGCATTATTTTTAAAATATTCAAATACTTTATGAAATTTTGTATTATGATTCATAGGTTTTATAGTCTCTATATATTTATCTTTTATTTTATTTTCTTCATGTATCCGTTTATCTGTATTACATATCTTTTTTATATGGGTATAACAATCTTTGATTTTATTTGGATTTTCTTGAGCTTTTTGTATAAAAATACCTTTTACATAATCTATCCCTATATCCTTGCAGGTTAAGAACTCACTTTTGTTTTTTATAGATTTAGCAATAACTTTGATCCCTAATTGATGTGATATTCTAGTTAAGTATGTTGAGAAAAATCTTTTTTTAGAAGTTTTAGATAGATTATTTATATAAAAGCTATCGAGTAAAATACACGATACATCTATGTTGTAAAGTAGTTTCATAGTTGAAAATCCATTACCAAAACCATCTATTCTTACATTGAATCCCAACTCTTTAAAAAACTTTGTTGCCTTAACTAAAGAATCTTCATAGTAAAAATTGCTATGATCATTCCCAAAATATATGTATATAAGATCATTTTTAATACTATATTGATCTAGATATTTCACAAATTTTTTAAAATAAGATTGATAGTTTGGGATATAGCAAGTATCAAACTTATAAAAAAGGTACAAGTTGTCGATTTTTATTTGATTATATTTTTTAAAAATATTATCCCATAATAACAATAAAAAACTACTAAGTAAACCTTCATTTTTTAACTCATTGAAACAGTGGAACTTAGAATCAAAGCCTAGTTTCTCAAAACCAGATAGTTTTATATCAACACCATATATATTGCCTGTTGTTATTTTGATAATTGGTTCAAATTTTATCTCCAAATTATCAGCTATATGTATCACTTTTTTTTTCATTTTTACCCTTAATTTAAAGAAGATGAATTATATTTTCAGAATCTATAATAACTTTTTTGTTCTTTCTATTAATTTTCTACTTTATAGTATTATGGTTATAAATTGGTGACATATTGGTGCAGTTTAGTACTTGAAATATGAACATCTTTTAGTAATAGTTTACAAAGTTTCACCTTGCCTTAAAAAGTAATCTAAAACAAGCCCCTTTATATGATCTGTTATCATATTCAAAGTTTTCATTTTCAACTTCTATATTTTGCTTATGTCTTTTTGTTATAATTTGATAGGCCATTGAAAGTCCAATTCCAGTTCCTACAGATTTATGTTTTGTAGTAAAATAAGGCTCAAAAACTTTATCTAAATGTTTTTTCTTGATCCCTCCACCACTATCACATATTTTTACCTCCAATAGATTTTTTTTCATTTTTTTCGTTGAAATCATGATAATTCTATCTTGTTTAGAGTCAACATTTTCTTTTAAAGCATCTTTTGCATTATTAATTATATTTACAAATACCTGCATCAACTCATTAAAGTTACCTTTTATCTCTAAGTCTTCCTCTAAGGATTTAACTAAACTGAGCTTTTTTATGTGTGAGTTGAATAATAACTTACCTCTGTTATTCAAAAATAAATGGTACAATTGACACCATAAGAAGTATTGCCATTGTGATATTAAATATTTTTACACTTTTTTCATTTTTGATAAATCGTTTTAGTATTACTCCTCCAAGTGTCCAAGAATTTGTAGATATAACTCCTGAGAGCATATATAAATGCTATTGTAAATACTTGCCACAAATTTTGTTCACTAGAAGTTACAAACACTGAAATAGAAGTTATAGCCATAATCCACGCTTTTGGATTAACCCACTGAAAAAGTGCTGCTTGAAAAAATGTAAATGGTTTAGACTCACTACTTTCATCTACATCATAAGTACTATGATTGTTTGCTATTTTGTATGCCATCCAAAAAAGATACACAATACCAATAGTTTTCAAAACTGAAAATATAAAAGGAAACTGCTCAAATAGTATTCCCATGCCAAGACCTACAAGTATTACCATAATAGGAAATCCAAGCATCACTCCAAATATATGAGGAATAGTGTTTTTATATCCAAAAGTAAGACCAGAACTTAATAGCATAATATTATTAGGTCCTGGAGTCATAACTGTTGAAAGTGTAAAAGTTACAATAGATAGCAACATTGTGATTGTATAAAACTGTTCCATATTTATAGACCTTTAATAGTCTGAAGTATAAGTATCAATCCTATCTCCATCTGTTTTGCTGTAACACTCGTAAAATTAAATCTTATCTCATCTTTTATATTAGTATGCTTATAAAACTCCTCACCTGGAACAAAAACAACTCCAGCTTCTAAACATTTTTGTACTAATATTTTTGTATCAATATTTGGTAGTTTACCATAAATAAACATACCACCTTTTGGTTTTTCATATTCAAATTCTGGCAAGATATCATCCAAATAACTACAAAATACTTGCATCTTTTTTTTGTAACTTTTTCTTAATTTTTTAATATGGCTACTGTAATCATCTAAACAAAAGAGATAGTCATTTAAGATATGTTGCGATAATCCACTTGTGTGTAGATCCATAGCCTCTTTGTATGCTATAAGTGGTTCTAAAAGCTTCGTATTAGCTCTTATCCATCCTATACGAAGTGCAGGAGCAAGTGTTTTTGAAAAACTCCCTAAATGAAAGCTATTATTTGGAACCATTGAGCTAATACTTATGCTTTTTTTATCAAAATATAGGTTTGTGTAAGGGCTATCTTCTATAAGTACCCCATCATATTGATTTATTATATTTGCAACTTCATCTCTTTTTTTAGTACTATATCTATATCCTGTAGGATTTTGAAAATCTGGTATTAAATAACAAAACTTTGTTTTTTTTAAACTTTTTTCAAATAGTTCTAACTCTATTCCGTCATTTTGTAAAGTTATATCTTCTTGAATTATGTTATTTAAATTAAAAACATTCATAGCACCTAAGTATGATGGTGACTCTATAGTTATACTTGTCCCACTGTAAAATCTAGCAATAATGTCAAGGGCTTGTTGTGACCCAGATGTAATCATAATATTCTCTGGGTCTGTTTCAAATCCTTCATCACAATAGCTTTGTGCAATTTTTTCTTTTAAACTTTTTAATCCAGTTGATGTAGAATACTGCAATGTAGAGGCATTTTGTAAGACTCTAATAGCAGAATTTTCTAATTTTTTATTTGGAAACAACTTCTCATCAGGTAATCCACCTGCAAATGAAATTGTATCGTTTGTTGTATGTTCTAAGATTTCTCTTATAAATGATCTCTTCATCACTTCTCCTTTTAAATGTGTTCGTAATTCTAGCACTATAAAAACTTTTATTCTTCACTATTATTGCTGCGATTATTATCTATTTTTGTTTATAATATATGTTTTTTATGTTTGTTATTTATTCTTTTTATGTTAGAATTATTTTATGCATAAAAAAGAAACTCGTTTAAACCATAGTAAATTAGCAAATAATCTTATGAACTATATCAATGAACATATTCAAACAGATATCAATATAGATCAACTCTCAAGTGATTTTGGAATCAGTAAGTTTCATTTTCATAAAATTTTTAAAGAGCAAATGGGGACAAATATCTATGAAACAATTAAGTCAATAAGACTTCAAAAGGCATCTAATCTTTTGATTACAAATAAGTATTCAACTATTACGGAGGTTGCTTCTATGTGTGGATATAGCTCTCAAACATCATTTTTAAGAGCCTTTAAACAAAGGTTTGAACAAACACCAAAAGTGTGGAGAAACGGGGGATATAAAGAGTACTCAAATCATATTTTAAGTGCTTCACAAACTGCATCTATATCACAAGCAGATTTTTCTAATCTTGAACCAAAGATTGTAAAGACACAGAAAAAAGTAGTTTACTATATACGACAAAAAGGTTATAATTCAAAAGCGAAACAAACATGGCAAAAGATGATGGCTTGGGTTTATACAAACGATATTGAAGAGTATGAACAAATAGGGATATATCACGATAATCCTATTATCACACCACTTGAGGATTGTTATTATGTTGCCTGTATTGCACCAAAAGATATAACAAAACTAACAAATACAAATCTTCCCTCTTTTGATATTCATGCTGGGATATTTGCTAAGTTTGAAGTTGAAGGAAAATATGGAGATATACTGAAGCTTATACAATGGGTGTATCATAACTGGTTACCCAAAAGTGGATTTGAAACTACAACTATACCATCATACACTATTTTTGAAAAAAATCATTTTTTAAGTGATGATGGATTATTTAAATGTAGCTATTTTTTACCCGTACGATATGTATAAAAATTTTAATTAACTATAGGCTTAACATTTTCATATACAATATCAAAAACATTTTGTTTCTTTTTATCAATCCATCCTGAAGTTTGGTCATTGTATATTATTATGTTTGCTTGTTCTTTATCTTTAAATGGTCTTATGGCTCTTCCTATAATTTGTTGCATTCTTGCAGTATCTTCAAAAGGTGGATATGCGGGACTTGCACAAAAAACATTCCTAATAGATGGTATATCTGTACCTTCACCCAAAAGTTTTGAGGTACCTATTAAAACATAATTAGTTAAATCATTTTCATTTAAGCTATCAAATATCTCATCTCTTACTTTTGTTTTTGTATCTGCATTCATATAAAGTACATTGTAGATATTTGATAACTCATCTTTTAATGCTTCTCCTAGCTCTAGAGTGTTGACAAGTATAACTGATCTATTTTCACCAAATTGTTTCTTTTCAACTAAAAGTGAATTTTTTATATCATTTATAATAAACTCTTTTCTTTTTTTTGATTTGTCAATATTTTTTTTCAGCATACCTAGTTTTATATTGAAATCTAAAGATTGTAAATATGGTTGTTCTATATTGATTTTATAGTTGGTTTCTTTAAAGTTTATATTTGGACGAACTAAAAATTTGTCATTATAAAGATCAGTTATCTCTACTCTTGCTAATTCATTTCCAACAAGTTCGAAAAGTCTTTGTTCATTTTTGGTATTATTTCTATATGGAGTTGCTGTTAAGCCATGTTTGTACATAGCAGGTATTTTGGACACAACATTATAGTAAACTTCTGCACTAGCTTTATGCATCTCATCGCATATAATCTGTGAGTATTTGTCTTTTATGATTGTTTGTAAAGTTAAATCTGTATTTAATGACTGCCATGTTGCAATAAGTATAGGTGCACCAAACTCTTTTTTTGATGAACTTATCTCTCCTATTAGGCTTGGGTCAATATCTAAAATAGATTGAAATCTTTTTTTTGTTTGTTTTACAAGGTCTGACTTTGGAACTATAAATAATGTCTTTATATTTCTTTTTGCTATTAAATATGCAGCAATATTAGTTTTTCCAGCACCTGTAGGAGCGTATATATATCCTGTAAGTGTAGTTCTTGTAAATTTATCAATACACTCTTGTTGAAAACCCCTTGGTTGAGAGTTTTTTATTTTTATAGATTCTAGATTATCAATTATTTTACAGTTGTCTCTTTGAGGGACATTAACATTCCATTGAATCTCTTTGCATACATTTTTGAACTTTGTGAGTAACTCTAGTACTTTTCCATAAGGAAATAGCTTCTGTACTCCATGATCAATTAGTGTGATTTGACTACCTATAATTAATTGCATAATTAACTCCGTTTTGTTATTAAGAAAATTATATAAAAAAAAATAAGATAGTTTTAAAATGATTGCAAATTGACATATTATTTACTAATTTTTAATATATTTTAGTTTTAAAATAATATTTGTAGTGTTGTAAGTACTTAAAATAAAAGCTTTACCTAAAATTTGATAAAATGCATCATAAAATTTTTAAAGGATTTAGATGATTAAATTACTTGTATTAGCTGTGGTAGGGTTTGCTTTTTATATGTTGAATAGAGGCTATAAAAGTAGTGATTATAAGCATATTAAAGTTGATGGTAAACAAACTTTAAAAGGTGACTTGGAAGATCACGAAGCTGGATTGCTTATATCACTAATGGCGAAAGTTGCTAAAGCAGATGGGAGTGTTAGTGAACTTGAAGCTGAGATTTTAAGTCATACTTTTACTGATATCTCAAATCATTTTGAAAATAGTGATGAGATTAGAGAGAAGTTAAAAGCTATTTATAAAAAAGAGATGAATAGTTTTGATGATACTGTAGAGGTTGCCCAAAAATATTTAAAACTTACAAAAAGAGAATATGCAAAAAGATTAAAGCTTATGGAGTATCTATTAAATCTTGCATTTATAGATAACGATTTCTCAAAAGCTGAGTTTATGATCACTGAAGATATAGCAAATGCATTAGAGATTAAAAAGCCAGACTTTGAGAGTTTAATTGCTCAATTTGAACAGTTTTATGCTCAAAAACAAAATTCAAAAGAGTTATCAGTATCAAAAGCATGTGAGATTTTAGGTGTTGATATCAATGATGAGATGGGTACAATAAAGAAAAAATATAGAGAACTAGTTAAACAAAATCATCCAGATATCATAACAGGGCAGGGTGCAAGTCAATCAATTATTGATGAGGCAACAGCAAAACTTCAAGAGATAAATGAAGCTTACGAGTTACTAAAAAAGGAGAAAAAATAATGGCAGATTTTCCATATACTTATAAAGTGTGTGCATGCAAGGGTGTTACTCTAGGTGAAATAGTACATGCAATAGAAAAAGAAGATGCTAAAACAATAGAGCAAATTGGAGATATAACAGATGCAGGAACTGCTTGTGGATGTTGTAAAAGCAAAGAAGATGATTTTGGTGATCCTGAGATGGAGCTTTATTTGGAACAAATTGTAAGTAAGTTTGTAAAATAATGGAAGAGGTCAACGATATCTCAAAAGATGAATTAGTAGATGAGATAAAACATCTTATATCTGTTGATGGTACTTCTACGCATATAAATCCAAGTTATTTAGAATATTTTGAATTAGAAGAGTTGCAAGATATAAGAGATAATTTGATATATAAAAAAGTTCATCATGATGAGATCTCAAAAGATTTTCTTGATGAACTTTTTGAAAAGTGCAGTGACTTATAAAATA
>JAYEMI010000066.1:0-29415 GCA_034718015.1 Campylobacterota bacterium
ATTTTCTTTTATCCACATTACAATCTCATTTATGTCATCTAAATTTAAAATTTTCATATCTTTTGGTAATTTACTTTTTTCAATACTATCATTTGTTGCAATTGTATCACTAACATCAAAATAGTTTTCATTTATTTCATCTCTTTGTATACAAATTCTAGGTAGAGGTAGTGTTTTTAAACCCTCAACAAGTAAAAAATCAAATTCATTGAAACTTTTAACTATCTCATCTATACTAGATGTCTCTTTTTTAAAAATTGTAGTCTTTTTTGGCGACACTACGGCAACTTGGGCACCTGTATTTGAAAATTTATAGCTATCTTTACCCTCTTTATCAAAAGTAGCTTTATCCATTGGATCATGTTTTATTATTGCTACTTTATAGTTTTGCTTCTGAAGTAAATTAGATAATTTAATTATAAGAGTTGTTTTACCACTATTTGATGGACCTGTAAATGCTACTGCTAATCTATTTTTATTCATAAGATGATTATATCAAAATTAGTTTTTAATAAACCTATTTTTAAAGGTACATTTTTGACATAACTCCTCTTTTGCAATATTATTTTTAAATCCATCTACAATCTCGATTGATTTTTTAGACTGTAATATATCTTCTAAAGAATTCTTTTTTAAATTTCCAAGATTTATTACCCCAAAACTATCCAAACAACAAGGGACTACTATACCAGATGATAATATACCAATTTGTGATGTTAATCCATGACAATAACCATTTGATATTGTAGTATCTTTGAGTGATGGCCATTTGAAATAGTTGTCGAAGTTTATTAAAATTTGGTTTTCAACTCTAATTGGTTTTTCAAAATTAATATTTGATAAATCAATATTGAATTTTTTGGAAAGTATGGAAAATACTTTATTGTTAAACCTATCTTCACTGTTTTGTTTATCAATGTTCCAAAGTCTAAAGTTTATAAAATTATGAATTTTGTTTTTTAATTTTAACTCACATAGGTTAAGCATTGGTTTTATATATTCGTTTAGTGAAATATTCATCTCATTTTTATTGTAACTATTAAGAGAAAAGTTAATTTGTTTAATCGCTTTATGTAAAAATAGGTTTAAATCAAATTTATTAAGATAATAACCAGTAGTTGTAATATGTACACTTAAATTATATTTTAGAGAGAGATCTAAATAATCTTTGAGATTTGATAGTGTAAGAGGATCACCAAATATATGAAAAGCTATATCTTTTGTATATTTTGGTAATTGTTTTATAATATTTTCAAAGAAATTTAAATCCATAGTATTAGATTTTATATTTTTAGTTGGACAAAAGGTACATTCTAGTCCACATATATTTGTTATCTCTATATATACCTTATGAAATTTGTAATGCATTTTTAACTAAAGTAATATTAGATTTAAGTTTGTCTACTCTTGGTTTAAATTCATCTAAATTTTCATTATAATGAATAGAACCATCAATAGCAATAAGTTTTTCATCAAAATGGATAACAGTTTGTTTTTGAATATCCTCATCTGTAAGTCCTAACAGAAGCTGTGGAGTTTGTTTTTCTAGTTTTAAAATAGTATGTTCTAGTGTGTATTTATTATCGACTTCAACCTCTAGATAATTACACATCTCAATATATATTGAATTAACACTTGATGCATATCGTCCATAAATTACCCCTGCAAAATCATTTAAATAAAGATGATAGTTTTTATAGTTAGTAAAGAATTCTTTATTTTTTTGCTCATCTATATCTTCATTATCTTTATAGATTTTATCTAATATGTGTTTTGTACTAATATATGATATTTCACTACAGTTCTTTTTGATATTTTCTAAAAATGACTCTTTTTTCATAATTTTTCCTAATAAAAAAAGAGAGTTAAAAAACTCTCTTTTTTGAAATTTTTAACGGTAAATAAATTTTACTTAAACTTGTGGTCCAGCAGCTGTAAAATCAAAATCACTATCGTTTGTTAAGTACTTTTTAAAGTTTTCTACATACATAGAAGCTAAGTTTTTAGCTGCATCATCATATGATTTTTTATCTTCCCATGTATTTCTAGGGTTTAATACCTCTGTATCAACACCATTTAATGTCTTTGGAACAGACAAGTTAAAAATAGGTGTTATTTCAAAATCACTATTATTTATATTTCCATCTAAAATACCATTAATACAAGCTCTTGTATTTTTAATACTCATTCTTTTACCAGTACCATAAGCACCACCTGTCCATCCAGTATTTACTAGATACACATTTACATTATGTTTATCTATTTTTTCACCAAGCAGTTTTGCATAATCTGTTGGATGTAAAGGTAAAAATGCTTCTCCAAAACAGGCACTAAATGTTGCAGTAGGCTCTTTAACACCTCTTTCTGTTCCAGCAACTTTTGCAGTATAGCCACTTAAGAAATAATACATCGCTTGCTCTTTTGTAAGTTTTGACACAGGGGGTAAAACTCCATAAGCATCAGCACTTAAAAAGATAATATTTGTCGGATGTCCAGCAATGCTTCCCTCTTGAATATTATCAATATGATGAATAGGGTAAGAAACTCTAGTATTTTCAGTTTTTTCGCCACAATCATAATTAACTAATACATCTCCATCATCTTCATCATAAGCAACATTTTCTAAAATAGCACCTTTTTTAATAGCTGCAAATATTTCTGGTTCAGCAGATGGATCAAGATTAATAACTTTTGCATAACACCCACCTTCAAAATTAAATACACCATCATCATCCCAGCCATGTTCATCATCACCTATTAAAGCTCTTTTTGGATCAGTTGATAATGTTGTTTTACCAGTACCAGATAAACCAAAAAATAGTGCAGTATCTCCATCTTTCCCAACATTTGCAGAACAATGCATAGCCATTTTGTTATCAAGTGGAAGCCAATAGTTCATCATAGAGAAAATACCTTTTTTAATCTCTCCTGCATACCAAGTTCCACCAATAACAGCCTCATTCTCTTCTACATTAAATGCAACAAACACTTCAGAGTTTAAGTTGTCATCTTTAAAATTAGGATTTGAAGCTTTACAAGCATTATACAAAGTGAATTCTGGAACAAAATTGTCTAACTCTTCTTTTGTTGGTACAATAAACATATTTTGAACAAAATGTGCTTGCCAAGCAATTTCAGTAATAATTCTTATTGATTTTCTACTATCTTTACTTGAACCAGCAAACACATCAGTAACATATAAATCTTGACCACTTAATCTAGTTGTCGCTATATCTCTTAGTTTTTTATATACTTCTTGAGAAATTGGCTTATTAACATCACCCCATGAAATATTTTTATTTGAAGGGTTAGCATCTACAAAATATTTATCCTTAGGACTTCTACCTGTAAATACACCAGTATCTATCATTAAAGCTCCACTAGAAGCAATTTTTGCTTCTTCATGTGTAATCGCATGACTAATTAGTGTATCTACATCTAAGTTATGATACACAGTTCCTATATTTTCTAAATCTAAAGAATTTCTAACATCAGACATTTTTATTTTTCCTAATTTTTATTTAAATATTGATAACAATACACCAGCTGCAACAGCTGAGCCAATTACACCTGCAACATTTGGACCCATTGCATGCATTAATAATACATTTGATTTGTCATACTCTTGACCAACCTTACTTACAACTCTTGCTGCCATTGGAACGGCACTAACACCTGCAGCTCCAATTAGTGGATTTATTTGATTATCTTTATCACTAAATTTATTCATGATTTTTGCCATAATAACTCCAGTTGCAGTACCAACAGAGAATGCAATAAGTCCAATAACCATAATACCCATTGTATCAAGAACTAAAAACTTATCAGCTGCAAGTTTAGAACCAACACCTAGTCCTAAGAAAATTGTTACAATATTAATAAGAGAATTTTGCATAGTATCACTTAATCTATCCACAACACCTGACTGTTTTGCAAAGTTACCTAAAGCAAATGCACCAATTAATGGAGTAGATTCTGGTAAAAGTAAAATAGCCATCATTAATATTAAAATCGGCAAGAAAAGTTTTTCTAAAGGATGAACTTTTCTAAGTGCTGGCATTTTGATTTTTCTTTCCTCTTCTGTTGTTAATGCTTTCATAATTGGAGGTTGGATTACTGGAACAAGTGCCATATAACTATATGCAGCAACAGCAATAGCACCCAATAGATGAGGAGCTAGTGCATTAGCAATAAATATAGAAGTAGGACCATCTGCACCACCAATAATTGAAATAGCACTAGCATCTTGTATACTAAATCCTATCGCAACTGCACCAACTAAAGAACCAAAGATTCCAAACTGAGCAGCTCCCCCTAGAAGTGCTGTTTTAGGATTTGCAAGAAGTGGACCAAAGTCTGTCATTGCTCCAACACCCATAAAAATTAGAAGTGGGAAAAATCCATTTGCAATACCCATATTATAAATAATACCCAGCATACCATTTTCACCACCAATATCAGCAAGTGGAATATTAGCTAATAATCCACCAAATGCAATAGGTAGTAATAGTAACGGTTCAAACCCTTTAGCGATAGCTAGATAAAAAAGTATAAATACAATAATGAACATTATGAGTCTTCCCCATGTTTGTTCAAATGATGTCATTAATCTAGCGTCTTCAGCATGAGCTTCTGATGTCATTACATCATCACTAGGGAAAAATAAAGCATTTATTCCCGTAGTTTTAAAAAATGAACTTGCTAGTTCACCCATAGTTTTTGATTGATACTCTGTATTTTCTGTTTGTGTAGCATCTGGTGCTGCACTTGCAAACATATTGACACTAAAAACTGTGACAATAAGTACTAATAAAACAGATATAATTTTTTTATTCATTTGTTTCTCCAAGCTTTGTTCATTACTCAATTAGCTAATTACAGCTATAGTTTGACCCTCTTCAACTGCGTCATTTGGCTTAACAGGAACAGCACTTATTGTACCAGAGCATGGTGCTTCAATATCAATTTCCATTTTCATAGCTTCTAGTATAGATATAACTTGTCCTTTTTCAACTTTATCACCAACATTCACAAGGATTTTCCAAACATTTCCATTAACTGAAGCACCAACCTCTGTTCCACCTGCTGCACTAGGAGCAGGAGCTGCTGCAGGAGCGGCAGATTCTGTTGCAACTGGAGCTACTACTTGAATATCAGCATTACCTTCTGCTACTTGAACACTAAACTTCTTACCATCAACAACTACTGTATAATTACCATCAGCCATTTTATCACTTCCTTTTTCTTCTGTTTTTTCTACTTCTTCACTTATTTTTCTAACATTTAATGGTGAATCACCTTTTAAAAATGCAATACCTTTTTCATCACAAGCTGCAGCTATAAATATATTTTCTTCAGTTGTTTCTAAACCTTCAATCTCTAATCTTTCTTTCCAAGCAGCAATAGATTTTGTTACATCTTTATCTGCAATATCAAGTGGATTTTCTTTTGTTGGTTCTAGTTTTAATTTTTTAGATGCTAGCGCAACAATCTCTGAATCAGGTTCAACTGGTGTTTTACCAAAGTATCCAAGTACCATTTTTCCATAACCTGGAGCTATTTGTTTCCAAGGTCCAAACATAACATTTGCATATGCTTGTTGCCAGTAAAATTGAGATACAGGTGTTACAGATGTACCATATCCACCTTTCTCAACAACCTCTTGCATAGCTTTAATAACTTCAGGAAACTTATCTAAAGTTTCATTATCTCTCATCATTTGAGTGTTTGCAGTTAAGGCTCCACCTGGCATTGGCGAAAATGGTATTAAAGGAGATACTTGAGTAGCTTCAGGAGGCATCATATAATCACTAAGGCAATCTTTTAATGTTTCTTCATATTTTAAAATTTTATCAACTGTTAAACCACCAAGATCATATTTTCCACCTTTAGTTGCGTGAAGCATAGTTAAAATATCTGGTTGACTTGTACCACCACTTACTGGACTTGCAGCTAAATCAATACCATCTGCACCAGCTTCTAAAGCAGCTAAATAAGATGATACACTAACTCCAGCAGTTTCATGAGTATGAAGTCTAATATGCGTATCTTCACCTAATAATTTTCTTGCCATTTTGATTGTTTCATATACTTTATTAGGATTAGCTGTTCCACTTGCATCTTTAAAACAGATTGAATCATAAGGTAAACCACTATCAAGAATTGATCTTAGAGTTTTTTCATAAAATGCAACATCATGTGCACCTTCACATCCTGGAGGTAGATCCATCATTGTAACTACAGCCTCATGTTTTAAACCATGATTTTTTATACATTGTGCAGAGTATTCAAGATTTGCTACATCATTAAGAGCATCAAAGTTTCTAATAGTAGTTGTACCATGTTTAGCAAACATTTTTGCATGCAGATCAACAAGTTCTCTACTTCCTGTATCTAACATAACTGTATTTATACCACGAGCAAGTGTTTGTAAGTTTGCTTCAGGACCAACTATTTGTCTGAATTTATCCATCATCTCAAACGCATTTTCTTGTAAGTAGAAGAATAAAGATTGAAATCTAGCTCCCCCTCCAAATTCAAAATGTGTAATACCAGCTTCTTTTGCAGCTTCTACTGCTGGAAAGAAATCATTCATAAGTACACGGCCACCAAAAACAGATTGAAATCCATCTCTAAATGTTGTATCCATTATATCGATATATTTTTTTGACATTATTATTAACCTTTTTGATTGTTGTAGTGTATAACAGCGGCTGTTATTGCAGCAATTGTATCTTTGTCGTCATTTGCATTAGTTGCTTGTGGTTTCCATTCACTTGAAGCCTCTTTTGGCTTTTCAGGGAAAAATTTTGCGATTAAACGTGCTTGTAGTTTTAATGCAAAAATCATAATGATAAGGAATATAAAAACAATTCCCATACCTAAAACCATAAACTTTAGTGCTTCTGTAACTAAGTTTACTTCTTCCATATAGTTCTCCATTTTATACAAAAAGGTACTACTAAAAGTACAATTATGTAATTAAGATTTCGTTATTTTATATTAATATTGCTTTATTAAATATTTAATTGCTTTTTTTAGTTGTCAAATTTACAAAATTATTACAAACGTGTAGATTTAGCTATAAAATTAAATCACCTAAATATAGTATAAAGTTTTCTAATTTTTGTGAAATTGTATCTATTTTCTTTTCCATATGGATGCTCCTGTAATTAATTATTTAGAATTATTACATAAATAGTATTTTACTATTAATTTAATTGCAATTTGTAATGTTTATTTTGTTATAATTACATATTAAATGATTAGGAGTTATAAAATGTTTGAGATATCAGAGATTATAGAGAAGTTAAGAGATGTATTATCAAGTGAAAAAACCAATGGTAAAGTATTTGATAAGGAGATAGCAAGTGCATTAGACCTTACAAGTGTAAATTTTGCAACAATGAAAAAAAGAAATAGTATACCATTTTCAAATATACTTGATTTTTGTGCATTAAAAAAGATATCAATAAATTGGCTACTTTATGGACAAGATCCAAGTAGTTTAATAGATAGTACAGATAAATATTGGATTAAATATTATCCTACTATTAGCGTTAGTGCGGGGGGTGGTGCTTATGAAAATGCTGAAGATTTTGAAAAACTAGATCTTCCTGATTTTTTTGTAAATATAGTTGGTGGAAAAGACAATATTAAAAATATAGAAGCTATTAATGTAACTGGAGACAGTATGGAGCCAACTTTAAATAATGGAAATATAATCTTTATAGATAAAACAAAAAACAATGTATCAAAAGATGGAATATATGCTTTTGTAAATGAAAATGGTTTATTTGTAAAAAGGATACAAAGAAGAGTAGATGGAAATTTAGATGTTATATCAGATAACAAAGAATATCCTATGCAAGTTACTAAAAAAGACAATATAGATGTTTTAGGTAAAGTAATAAGTTCAATTGGAGAGGTTTTTTAGCTTTTACTTAATATAACATTTGCTATAATACAATATATTTTAATTAAAAAAAGGAGTAATGGTTGGATACATATCCCCCCTTGCATATTTTAAATAACAAAAAGAGTGTGTTCTAATGGAATATTTGATTTTTTTGTTTGTCTTAGTTATTGGTGTTTCTTTTTTATGTTCTGTTTTGGAATCAGTCTTATTATCTACGAATGTTACATACATATCAGTGTTAGAAGAGCTAAATCCAGCAGCAGGACAACTTTTAAAAAAGCTAAAAAAAGATGTTGATAAATCTATATCTTCAATTTTAATTTTAAATACATTTGCTAACACACTTGGTGCAACTGCTATTGGTGTACAGGCTCAAAGTGTTTTTAGTGGTGATAGCAATCTAATATTAGCTGTGTCTATTGCGTTAACATTTAGTATTTTATTTTTTGCAGAGATAATTCCTAAAACTATAGGGGCTGTTTATTGGAAAGAGTTGGCTCCAATTGCTGCAAAGTTAATAAGTATATTTATTTTTATCACATATCCTATAATTATATTCACATTGTTTATTACAAAAAAAATAAGTAAAAATAATGATGGAGAAACTGTTTCTAGAGAAGAATTAATACACACAGCATTACTAAGTGAGGAGGATGGAGTTATAAATGATATGGAATCAGATATCATTGAAAACACTTTAAATCTAAAAGGTAAAAAAATAAAAGATATCTTAACTCCAAGAAGTGTTGTGTTCTCAGTTCAAAAAGATACTCCTATAAAAGATCTACTTGAAGATAAAAGAACATTTAAGTTTTCAAGAGTTCCTGTGTATGGAGACAGTATTGATCATATCGTTGGAATTGTATTGACTAAAAAGATATTCAAAAATGCGATTAAAAACTCTAACACTACAATAGAATCTATAATGCATAAATCAGATACAATAAATGAAAATGTACCTGTTCTAAAAGCTTTAAGTAGCTTTAGCAAAGCAAAAGGTCATATGTTAGTAGTGCTTGATGGTTATGACCAAACTGAAGGTATAGTAACTCTTGAAGATTGCTTGGAAACTTTACTTGGTTTTGAAATTATGGATGAGTTAGATACAACAGAAGATATGAGAAAGCTAGCAACAGCAATAATGAGAGCTAAACGAAAAGATAAAGAAAAAGAAGATAAAGTTTAATTGTATAAAGTAAAAAAATCTACTTTTCAGTAGATTTTTTTACTTTAGTTGTTTTTGTTGTTGTAGCTTTTTTAGGTGTAACATTTTTAGCTGGTGCTTTTCTTCTGCCTTTTGTTGGTTGATTTTTGATTATCTCTTTTACCTCTTTTAAACTTAAAGCTTTTATATCTTGGTCATCTAAATCTTTTGGTAGTTTAAAGTTTTTCTTTTTGTGTTTTATATACGCACCATATCTACCTATTAATATTTGAATATCATCATCTGGAAAATCTTTAATTAATGATTTTGCCTTTATCTCTTTTAATTCTTTTATCACCTCTAAGGCTCTTGAAAGTTCAACTGTATAAGGATCGTCCTCTTTTAAACTAAAATACTCTGATTTTATTTGTAAATATGGACCAAATCTTCCAATATTTACTTTCACATCATTTCCATTTTCATCTATACCTAAAACTTTAGGAAGTTGAAGTAAGACTAATGCCTCATCTATAGTTATACTATTTACACTAAGAGTGTTAGGGATAGAAGCAATCTTTGGTTTCTCCTCATCCTCTTTTGTTCCTAATTGAACATAAGGTCCATATTGTCCAACTCTAGCAGTAATAGGTTTTTTTGTTTTTGGGTCATCCCCTAATTCTCTTATATCTGAAAATTTAGCTCTTGGTGCATTTTCCTCTTTATCTTCTATATTTTTTACAAAAGGGGAATAAAATTCTTTCATTACATCTTCCCATGCAATTTTACCCTCAGCAATTTCGTCAAACTCCTCTTCAATTCTGGCTGTAAATCCTAAATTCACAATGTTGTCAAAGTGTTCAACCAAGAAATCTGTAACAACAGTACCTATTAAAGTTGGAGCTAGCTTTTTTTCTTCAGTTTTAATTATATATTCTCTTTGTTGAATAGTTGCAATTGTAGGTGCATAAGTAGAAGGTCTTCCAATACCTTCTGCTTCCATTTTTTTAACTAAACTAGCTTCAGTGTATCTTGCAGGTGGTTTTGTAAAGTTTTGCTCAGTAGTTAAAGTTTCCACATCTAAAACTGTACCAACTTTAATTGTTGGCAAAATCTTTTCTGTATTATCTAAAACAGCTTCTGGATCATCTGAACCCTCTGTATATGCTTTCATAAAACCTGGAAATACTATTCTTGTACCTTTTGTTTGAAACTCATACTCTTTTTTACTACCTGCAGCAATTTTATATGTAGTATTAGCAACTATTGCTTGTGCCATTTGAGTAGCTATTGTTCGTTTCCAAATAAGGCTATACAGTTTGTACTGTCCATTGTCAAGGTATTCTCTGACATCGCTTGGTTTTAAATTCATATTTACTGGTCGTATAGCTTCATGGGCTTCTTGTGCACCTTTTGCTTTACTTTTATAAGCTCTAGGAGTTTTTAATGAATACTCTTTCCCATATTTAGACTCAATTACCTCTTTAGCTTGTGATGTTGCAAAAGTTGATAAGTTTACACTGTCTGTTCTCATATATGTGATAAGTCCACCTGTATGTCCTGGAATTGTTACACTTCCTTCATATAGTTGTTGTGCTACTATCATTGTTTGTTTTACACCAAATCCAGCTTTTCTACTTGCTTCTTGTTGTAATGTTGAAGTTGTAAAAGGTGGTGCAGGATTTCTTTTACTCTCTTTTTCCTCTATATTTTCTAAAATATAGTTTCCATCTTTACAGCTATTTTCAATAACTTTTGCTTCATTTTCATTATTTACTTTTGAAGTTTTACCATCTATTTTTGCCAATTCTGCTTTAAAGTCAGGATTAATAATATCAAGTTTTATTTTCCAAAATTCAACAGGGATAAATGCTTCAATCTCTCTCTCTTTTTCTACAATTATTCGTACTGCTACACTTTGAACTCTACCAGCACTTAATCCATATCTAACTTTTTTCCAAAGTAATGGAGATAGTTTATATCCAACAGCACGATCAAGTATTCTTCGTGCTTGTTGTGCATCAACTAAATTTTGATCTACATCTCTTGGATTTTCAAGTGCAGCTAGTATTGCATTTTTTGTAATTTCGTGAAATACTATTCTTTTTATTGGGTTTTTTTGAACTTTAAGTGCAGGAATAAGGTGCCAAGCAATAGCTTCTCCCTCTCTATCCTCATCGGCCGCTAGGTATATAACTGTATCTTTTGTTATTTGTTTTTTTAAATCTGCTATCACTTTAGTTTTATCTCTTGATACTAGGTATTGAGGTTTAAAATTATCTTCAGGATCAAAGCCAAGTTTCGACTTAGGTAGATCTCTTACATGACCCATTGAAGCCATCACTTTGTAGTCAGAGCCTAAAAATTTTGATATTGTTCTAGCTTTTGCAGGTGACTCAACGATAACTAAATTTTTCATAAATATCCTCAGTTTGTAGATTTAGAAATGAATACTATCATAAAAAAATTTAATCTATATTAATTGAATTGTAATTTTAAAATAATTACTTATATTTTAAATCTCAATATAAATAGCAAAAGAAAAAAAGAGTTAATAATCTCTTTTTTTTCTCATTCTAGAAAGTTCTTTTTGAACAGATATATTTATTTGCTCATCTGGTTCAAAATTTAAGGAGTAGTTTCTATCATCATAATCAACACTATTTAAAACTATTTTTATAGCTTCCATTCTTGCTTTATGTTTATCATCACTTCTTACAACACTCCAAGGAGCACTTCTTGAGTGTGTTCTTTTAAGCATCTCATATTTTTTTTCACTAAACTCATCCCATAAGTCTTGTGCTTGAAGATCAACCTCACTTAACTTCCACTGTTTAAGAGGATTTGTCCTTCTACTTTCAAATCTAGCTAATTGTTCATCTTTAGAAACACTAAAATATAACTTAATCAAAATTACATCTTGCCTTACAAGGTCATGTTCAAAATTAACTACATCTTCCATAAATATCTCATATTGATGTTCAGTACAAAATCCAAATACTGGTTCAACCATAGCTCTATTGTACCAGCTTCTATCAAATAGTACTACCTCACCACCTGTTGGAAAATGTTCTATATATTTTTGAAAAAACCATTGTCCTTTTTGTGTTTCTGTTGGTTTTCCAAGAGCAACTACTCTATAATGCCGAGAGTTCATAAATCTAGTCATTCGTCTAATTGCACCACCTTTTCCACTTGCATCTCTACCTTCAAATAGTATGATCATTTTTTTACCAGTTTTTTCAAGATGCTTTTGCATTTTAATTAATTCTATTTGGTATTTTTCCATCTCAAAACTGTCATAAATCTTTTGAATACCCTCTTGTAGTATATTTATATCAATCTTTTTATAGTCCCCAACAACAGATTTTAAGAATTTATTTTCATCTTTTAATTCAGAAAGTTTTTTATCATCACAAGGTGTCTCTTTTTGTAAAGCATCAGGTTGTTTATTTTTTATTTGTAAGTTTTTTTGTATATTTTTTGTTACAGCTTTATTTTTAGATAAACTTCTTTTGTAATCTTCCAAAAGAGCATAGGCTTTTAGATCTGTTAAATTATCAGCTGTATCATATCCTAATACTTTCATATATCTTTTTTTATTTAGTTGAAATCTAGCTACATATTTTTTTCCAAAATTAGGATGTGTAACTATTGATTTATAAAGTCCAGTATATTGTGTTCTTTTAAAATCACTCAAGTTCATTTATAAAACCTTTGCAAATGAGTGTTGTGCTTCCATTAGTTCGATTTCAGTTGAACCATTTACTATAATCTCTGAATCTTCAACAGTCTCTTTTTTTGATAGTTGATTTGGATAATCAACTCGGTTTAAAATATGTCTAATACAATTTAACCTTGCTTGTTTTTTGTTATCACTTCTAACAATTGTCCATGGACTTGTGTCTGTATTGGAAGCCATTAGCATAGAAAACTTTGCAATTGTATATTTATCCCACAACATTTGAGATGCTTTATCTACTGGACTTAGTTTATATTGTTTTAAAGGGTCAGTTTCTCTACCTTGAAATCTTTTATTTTGTTCATCTTTTGATACAGAAAAATAAAACTTCAATATTGTAATTCCTGATTTAACTAACATATCTTCAAATTGTGGTACTTCTCTTAAAAACTCATGATGTTCTTCTGGTGTACAAAATCCCATAACAGGTTCAACACCACCTCTATTGTACCAACTTCTATCAAATAATACTATCTCTCCAGCACTTGGAAGATATTCTGTGTATCTTTGAAAATACCATTGGGTTCTTTCTGTATCACTTGGTTTCTCTAAAGCAACAACTCTAGCACCCCTTGGATTAAGGTGTTCTGTTATTCTTTTTATGGTTCCACCCTTACCAGCAGCATCACGACCTTCAAAAATCATAAGAACTTTTAATCTTTGCTCTTTTACATGGTTTTGGAATTTTAAAAGTTCTATTTGAAGTTTTGTCAACTCTTTTTCATAGTCTAAAGTTTCTTTACGAACCCAAATTTGTACTTTATTTCCTTTCTCTTTCATTTTTTTTCTTTTTCTTTCGAAATTTGAAGGTTTGTGCTTATCATTTTTATGAGTATCTAACTCTTCGTTATCTTTAAACTCTTCGTTTATTATATCTCGATTTTTTCCCATTTATTGTCCTTTTTATTTTGTATATATTTTACAAAAATATTATGTTAAAAATATGTTTTAATTATATCAAGTTTTACTTATAAATTCATTACATAATTATATAAGTATATTTTGGATATCATGTCTTATGACTAAAGAGAAAAATAATTTTTTAAAGATAAATGATGAGATAAGAGATCTAGACATAGGTGACATATTCAACAATTTATTTTTTTACAAATACCATTCTAGATATCTGAAAAAACTTCAAACTACAAATGTAGATAAAGAAGATCCTCATTATCTAAGTACTTATAGTAGTTTTGTTGGGGAAGTATACGAGAATGTGATATATGAATTATTATTAAAATATGCTATTTCAAATGATGAAATTACAAAGTTCATTTTAAAAGGTCCTCATCAAAATCATTATGACAATGTAAAAAATGGCTTGATGATGGATCTAAATTCACAAATAGTTTACAAAGCTGGCTATAAAGATGTTACAGAATTTGATGCACTGTTTTTTACTAAAGATAGTGTATGTTTTGTTGAAAGTACAATAGTAAAAACAACTACTAGTTTAAGAAAAAGATTAAAAAAGAAAAAAGCCCTTTTGGAAGTTTTATTTCCTAAAATGGAGGTTAAAGCTTTAATTATTTTAACTAAAGGTGCAATGGGAGTTAATGTCTTCCCTAAATATTGTAAAGTATGGGTTACTAAACCATTAGAAGACGATGAACTTTTAAATACTTTAATTTATAAAAATGTAAATCATGATAAAAAGTTTATAACATATAGAGATAAAAAATTATATCATGCAAAAGATATTAAACCGTTTGTGTTTAAATACTTTGATACATTAGCTTGGATATTAAGAAACTCAAGAAAAAACAAAGCTAAAGTTATAGATTTGAATTTTTTATTAACTGATAAATTATCTAAATATTTTGAAATATATTCAAAACTATATATTGGGTATATAAATGTAGATATATTTATAGAGATTTTACAGTATTTTAATATTTCTGATATATCTGAAGATATTCCAATAGAAAAAATCTACAATGATCAGGTTGTGTTAACAATTGAAAAGATAAAAAACCAATTTTTTATTGTTTTTTATATGAAAATAATAGATGATAAATTAAAAAGATTAGATATAAATATAGAAGAGAAAAAACTTTTAATTTCAAATAAAGATCCCAAAGGATTTACATCAGCAGAGGTTAAATATATGAAATATCTTTTTACCAAATCTTATTTTTTAACAATTGAAAATGTAAAACAAATATATAAAGAAATTGAGGCTAATAGTATATAATTTATAGTTGATTTTAATAAAAGATTTGTTAAAATATTAATATCCTAGATGGTTCGGGATTTCCATTATTTTGGGTCCGATACTATTCTTTTGCGATTAATTGTAATTATGACGGTGTGTAACGCTTTTTTTAGTTTTCTGAAAAATTGTTGTTCCTGAAGTTATATTCTTAGACGCAGTACTTTGGCTTTTAGGGCCGTCCTTTGGTTATCGGCCATCTGGGGAACTAACATTAACTAACTTAATTATATAAAGGTAAAATCAAATGAATATTTTAATACTTGGAAGTGGTGGTAGAGAATACTCTATTGGTCTTGCAATTTCTAAAGAGACAGAGCAACATACTACATATTTTATGCCAGGAAATGGTGCAACAGAGAATTTAGGTACAAATATAAATATAAAAGATTATAAAGAATTAGCATTATGGGCTAAAGAGAATAAAATTGATTTAACTATTGTAGGACCAGAACAGCCTTTAGTTGATGGTGTGACAGATATATTTAAGGAAAATGGTTTAACAATATTTGGACCATCTGCAAAAGCTGCTCAACTAGAGGGTAGTAAAGTTTATATGAAAAATATTCTTAAAAAATACAATATCCCAACAGCTGCGTTTATTGAAACATCATCAAAAGATGAAGCTTATAATTTCATAGATAGTATGACAAAAACTCCAATAGTAGTAAAAGCTGATGGGTTATGTGCAGGTAAGGGTGTAATAATAGCAACATCAAAAGAGGAAGCAAAAGAAGCAGTATCAGGAATGCTAAGTGGTGAAAGTTTTGGAGATGCAGGAAATGCAGTGATTGTTGAAGAGTATTTAGATGGTTATGAACTATCTATATTTGCTATTTGTGATGGAGATAATTATGTAGTTTTACCAGCTGCTCAAGATCATAAAAGAGTAGGAGATGGAGATACTGGACCAAATACAGGAGGTATGGGTGCATATGCTCCAACTCCACTTGTAAATGATGATATATACAAAAAAGTTCAAGATAGAGTTATCAAACCTACCTTAGAAGGTATGAAAAAAGAGGGTGCACCTTTTGAAGGTGTTTTATTTATAGGTGTTATGGTAGTAGATGGTGAACCAATTATTTTAGAGTACAATGTAAGATTTGGTGATCCAGAGTGTGAGATACTTATGCCACTTTTAGAATCACCTGTTAGCGAACTTTTTTATAAAGGTGCTACAAAACAACTTGATAAATTTGAATTAAAAATGAAAAAGCAATTTGGTGTTGCAGTAGTGATGGCAAGTGGGAATTATCCATATAGTAGTAGCGAACCTGCAGAGATAATAGTAGATGATATACATGATGAAGAACTAGAGTCCAATTCGCACATATCATATGCAGGTGTTACAAAAGATGGAGATACATTATTTGCAACTGGGGGTAGAGTGTTGCTTTGTGTTGGTTTTGGGGATGATATAAAAACTGCAAGAGATAGAGCTTATGCTTTATGTGGTCAAGTTCACTTTGCAGGTAAAAAATGTAGAACTGATATTGCTTATCAAGCATTAAAATAGGTATAAAATGGAAACTAATGATAATATAGAAGTTAATGATTTACAATTAGCCTCAATGCGTTCTAGAATAAAGGCATTTATTATTGATGATCTTTCAATAACATTGATTGTAATGTTGTTGTTATGGGATTCAATCGTTTTAGCTAAAGGTGACTTGATTACTATCATGACTATTATGAATGAGGCTTTTTTCCAAATTATAGTACTAAAGTTTATTTATCAATCATTTTTTATTTGGTACTATGGTGCAACAATTGGTAAAATTGTTTCTAAAATCAAAGTTATAGATTATGATAACTTTGGAAAAGTTAGTTTGGTAAATTCAGTAATTAGATCTTTTGGTAGAATAATAAGTGAAGCTTTATTTTATGTCGGTTTTTTATTAGCATATTATACAGATTCAAGACAAACATTTCATGATAAATTTGGAAAAACTTTAGTAGTTAATGCATAAACAACTAATAATAATTTATTTTTTATTACAAACTTTAATATGTGCTAAAGAGTTTAGTGATGATAAATATCTTCAAATAATAGCTGAAAATTTAGAAATAAAAAATGGTATTATTAATGCTTCTGGTGATGTAGTAGCATATAATTTAAACTATTACATAACAGCAGATAAGTTAATATATGATAAAAATAATTCTACAGTTGAGTTGTTTGATGATGTTAATATAATTAAAAACAATGAAATATTGAGTTTTTCTAATTATGCATTTCTAAATATCAATAATGAGTTTAATAAATTTGAACCATTTTTTATGCTTGACAATCAAAATAAACTTTGGTTTAATGCTAAGAAGTCTGTAGTAAATAAAGATAAATATTCTTTAGATACTTCAACTATATCGAGTTGTGATTGTAAGGATCCAGCTTGGAGTATTGGTTTTTCTAAAGGAGACTACAATACTACTAAACAATGGGTTGATACATATAGTACTACACTTTATATAAATAGTATTCCAATTTTATATACTCCATATTTTGGTTTTCCTACAGATACAACAAGAAAAACTGGATTATTAAAACCAACTTTAGGTTGGTCACATAGAGAGGGGCTTCATTATGCACAGCCTGTATATTTTGCTTTTAAAGATAATTATGATATTGAATATATTCCTCAATTAAGAAATCAAAGAGGTTATGGGCATGCTTTAAAATATAGATATAAAGACTCCTTATATTCGTTATTGAGTTTTGAAACATCTTTATTTAAAGAAAAGGATAATTATCAAAAAGAGATGTTACTTGAGAATAATGAACATTATGGTTTTAATTTAAACTATAAACGTAATAAACTATTTTCAAAAAATAATTCAGATGGTTTATTGATTAGCTTAGTAGATATGAATGATGTAGATTATATAAATACAAAATATGATAATGATAGCATGGATTATACTAACAAGTTTTTAGAATCAAAAATAAAATATTTTTTTAATACCAATAATTACTATAATGATATAGAATTAAAATACTATAATGATATCTCAAAACAAAATAATGATAATATTTTACAAACTTTGCCATCTATAAATACCCATAAGTACTTAACTAATTTAATATTTAATAAACTTTTATATTCATTAGATATTGAGTTTGAAAATAAAACTAGGCAAGTAGGGGTAACTGCAAATAGTACAAATATTAATATTCCTATATCATACGAGTTTAGTATATTTGATGACTATTTAAATATCAATTTCAAAGAACAAGTACAATATACAAATATACAGTATAGAGATGAAGAGAATGAGTATAGCGATACTAATTTTATAAAGTCAAATCATATCATAAATATATACACTGACTTAGTAAAACCATATAGAAATTTTGTACATACAGTAAAATTTGATAGTTCTATTACATATTCAGATATATTAAAAGAAGATATTTTAGTAGATCAAAGTGATATTGATTTATCTTATTTAGATATTTCAACTACAAATAGAGATATAGAACTAGGGATAAATCAATCAATATATAATAACTCATTAAAAGAGATTGTTAATCATAAAATAGAACAATCATTCTCATATGATAAGTTAACAAGTAATTACAAAAAAGAAAAACTTAATAATGATTTATCATTTTACTTTTTTAATTCAAAATTGACAAATAGATTAACATATGATAATAAGATTAAAAAAATCGTAAATTCATCAACATCATTTAATTTTAAAAAAGATAAATATTATTTAGATATTAGTTATCTAAATAAAAAAGATATTCAAACTTTATCAAATCAAGAAAATATTAATTATAGTATTGGTTTAAAATTCAACAAATACTATAATGGATCATATAAAGAAGAATATGACTTTTCAACAAATACAGTTAAGAAAAAAGAGTATATGTTAAATATAGATAAAAAATGTTGGGGTATAAATATAAAGTTGGTTGATTCAATAGTAGCAACAAATACAACTGATGATAGCTCATTAAGACAAGATATATTATATGTGGAGTTTAATTTAAAACAATTATTTAAATTAAATCAAGTTTATAAATTTGATGAAAGGAACCAGTAAATGGTTATAGAAAAAATATGTTTTAAAAATAGAGAAGATGCATCTGAACAACTCTATAATATTTTACCATCAAATGATTTACTTCAAGAGGAATGGGTAATTATAGCTACTTCTGATGGTGGAGTACCTATTGCAACAAATTTAGCAAAAAAATTAAATGCTAAATTAGATTTTTTATTTACTGAAAAAATATATACTAAAAATAATAATGAGTGTGAAATTGCAATTATTACTGAAACATCAGAGATAGTAATACATGAGGAGCTTATGAAATCATTTAAATTAGACTTAGAAGAGATATATAAAGAAGCAGATGAAAAATTTTATTCTGAAATTAAAGCCTATAAAGCTAAATATCGAAATTCTTTAGATATAATGGATTTGAATAATAAGAATGTGTTATTGGTTGATGAAGGTTTAAATACTGGTTTAACTATGATGGCATGCATAAAATCTGTAATTAATAATAAAGCAAAATCAGTATGTGTAGCTGTTCCAATATTACCTAAAGTAACAGTTAATGATATAGAGAGTATAGCTGATGATTTATACTATGTACATGCTCCAGATCATTTTGTATCTATTGATTTTTATTATGAAGAACTGATAAAAGTCAATTTAGAAAATATTAATATTAAAAATTAAGGAAAATAATGTCTACAATATGTGAATTAGAGATAAATAATAAAAAAGAGATATTTGCTTTTGATAAAGTAGCAAAGCAAAGTAATGGTTCAGTTTTATTAACTGTTGGTAATACAGTTTTGATGGCAACAGTAGTAAGTGAGTTTGATAACCCAGTAACTGAAGACTTTACTCCATTAACTGTACAGTATATAGAGAAAACATACGCTTCAGCAAAATTTGCTGGAGGATTTATAAAAAGAGAAGGTAAGCCTAACGATTTTGAAACATTAACATCAAGATTAATTGATAGAAGTTTAAGACCATTATTTCCAAAAGGTTATGTATTTCCAACAACTATCACTGTTATGGTTTTAAGTGTTGACTCTGATGTGGATCTACAAGTACTAGCATTAAATGCTGCATCTGCTGCTTTGTATATATCTAATTTGCCTGTAAAAAAGTCTGTTTGTGGAACAAGGGTAGCAAAAATAGATGGAAGTTTAGTAGTTAATCCAACAATGAAACAATTAGAAGACTCTACTTTAGATCTATATGTAGCAGGAACAACAAGTGAATTATTAATGATTGAGATGAAATCTATTTCATCTGAAGATATGGTAGAGGTGGATTTAGAAAGTTTTACAAAAGTTCATAATATTAATGATATAACTGAAGATGACTTAGTAAATGCTATAGCACTATCTCAAGATAATATTATAAGTACAAATAAAACATATGAAGATAGTTTTGATTTTGCATCTCAAGAGATAAAAGATGTAGAGTTGATGAAAAGTAATATTGATGAAAATCTGTTAAAATATGTAAGAGAAAACTATATTCCAAATATACAAGAAGCTATTAAATCATTAGCAAAAAAAGAGAGAGCAACAGAATTAAAAGAGGTGGTAAAACTTATATCTAATGATGAATATTGTGTTGAAAATGAAATTACATACAAAGATGTTTATGCAGCTGTAGAAGTTGTAAAAAAAGAACAGGTGAGAAGTTTAATTATAAATGAGAATATAAGAGCAGATGGAAGAGGTCCAAAAGATGTTAGGACAATAAGTATAGAAACAAATATACTTCCATCAGCACATAGTAGTTGTTTATTTACTAGAGGTGAAACACAAGCGTTAGTAGTAGCAACATTAGGTGGACCAAAAGATGCTCAGATGTATGAGACATTAAATAAAAAAGGTACATTTAATGAAAACTTTATGGTTCATTATAATTTCCCTGGTTTTAGTGTTGGTGAAGCAAAACCAATATTTGGGGTAAGTAGAAGAGAATTAGGTCACGGAAATTTAGCTAAAAGAGCATTAGAATCTTCAATTGACAAAGATTATACAGATACTGTAAGATTAGTATCTGAAATATTTGAATCAAATGGTAGTTCATCAATGGCAACTGTTTGTGGTGGTTCAATGGCATTAAAAGCTGCTGGAATACCTATCTCGTCATTAGTTGCAGGTGTTGCGATGGGTGGTGTTTTTGAAGGTGATAAATATGTTGTATTAACTGATATTACGGGACTAGAAGACCATGATGGAGATATGGATTTTAAAGTTACTGGTACAAATAATGGTATAACAGCATTACAAATGGATATAAAGTTAGGTGGAATTGAACTTGTTGTATTAAAAGAGGCATTAATGCAAGCCAAAGAGGGTAGGGTACATATTTTAAAATTAATGGAGGATGCTTCAGAAAATATAATACCAAGTGATGCATTACCATTGGTTGAACAATTTAATATAGATCCAACAAAAGTACTTGCTGTAATTGGTAAGGCTGGTTCAGTTATAAGAGAGATAATAGAGAAGTTTGGAGTTTCTATTGATTTAGATAAGCAAAGTGGAAGTGTTAAAATAACTGGTGATAATAAAGAAAATATTTTAGGTGCAGCAGAAAATATTAGAAATATATCCTCAAATGCTAAGTCATTTCAGAAAAAAGAGGTTATAAATTTTATGGAAATTTATAATGAGGGTGATGTTTTAGATGGTAAGGTTGTTAGAATAGCAGATTTTGGTGCATTTATAGAGCTACCAAAAGGTGGAGAAGGATTATTGCATATATCTAAAATATCTAAAAAAAGAGTCAATAAAGTGTCTGATGTACTTGGTGTTGATGATAGTGTTAATGTAAAAGTTTTAAAGTTAAGTAAAGATAGAATAGAACTAGCTTCAGCTGAGCTATAAAGTTGAAATTTAGATTAATTTAAACATATTTTTGTTATAGTTGAAAATATAGTTTTTATTAATTCATTTAAGGGGAAAATAGATGAAATTATTGATTGTGGATGATTCGACCATGCTAAGAGATATGTTGTCTTATGCACTTAATGAGGGTGGATATAACGATGTTACTGAAGCAGTAGATGGATTAGATGGATTAGAAAAATCAAAAAATATTGAATATGATTTGATTATTACTGATGTAAATATGCCAAATATGGATGGTTTAACACTTGTTGAAGAGTTAAGAAAATTACCGCAGTATACAAAAACACCAATATTAGTGTTAACAACAGAACGAAGTGATGAAATGAAAACCAAAGGTAAGTCAGCAGGTGCAACAGGTTGGATAGTTAAACCTTTTGTACCAGATCAGTTGTTAAAAGCTGTAAATATAGTATTAAATAAAAAATAATTTATTAAAATAATAAAGAGGATTTAAGATGTCTGGATTTGATATATCAATGTATAGGGATATGTTTGTAGAGGAAGCAAATGAATTGTTTGAATCTGCAGATAATGTTTTGTTGGAAGCAGAAAATAATGGTAGTTTAACTGATGATGAAATGGGACAGCTATTTAGGGATGTTCATACATTAAAAGGTAGTGGAGCTTCTGTAGAGTTAGCATTTTTTGCTGAGTTTACTCATGATGTAGAGAATCTAATGGATAAGCTTAGAAATCATCAAATTGAATTTATTCCTGAGATGGCTGGTACATTAATAGATGGTCTAGATGTTATGAAAGAGATTCTTCAGATGGAATGTGATGAGGAGATGGACAGAGATACATTTACTGATATGACATCTGAATTATTAGTTGTTATTAGAGCATACTTAAATGGTGATGCAGTTGCATCATCGCCTGCTCCAGCACCATCAGAACCTTCAACTCCTGAACCTATAGCTAATGAAACAGCACAGCCTGAATCAACCACTAATGAATCTGTTTCAAGTGGTGGAAATGGTGCTTGGGGTTTCTTTAACGAAGAGGAAGATGTAACTACTGTAGAAGTAAGTACAGGTGATGCAAACTTTGGTTTCTTTGATGATATGGAACCAGTTTCACCAGATTCTGATGTACAACTTTCAGCACCAATCGATGAGCCAAATAATGAAGTAAAAGAGGAACCAAAGAAAGAAGAGGTATCTACTCCAGTTAAAGCTAAATCAGCGGCTAAAAAAGCTGCACCTAAAGAGCAAAAAAAAGCTGCAGCTACAAGTACAATAAGAGTAAATCTTGATAAGATTGATTTATTGATGAATAATGTTGGAGACCTAGTTATAACAAATGCTATGTTAACACAATTTAGTACAACAATCGAGAACTCAAAAGTAAGAAATTCTGTATTAGAAAGATTAGAATTATTGGAAAGACATATTAGAGAGATGCAAGATTCAATAATGAGTATAAGAATGGTACCTATGGAATCTATATATTCAAAATTTCCAAAAGTTGTAAGAGATATTTCGAAAAAACTAGGTAAAAAAATTGAATTTAAGCATGATGGAGATAGTGTTGAGATTGATAAAGCTATGATTGAAGGATTAACAGATCCATTAATGCATATTATTAGAAATTCACTTGACCATGGTTTAGAGCTACCAGATGAGAGAGTTGCTGGTGGTAAAAGTGAAACAGGTACAATTCTAATATCTGCAGAGCAAGCTAATGGTCAAATGATTATTACTATTCAAGATGATGGTAAGGGTATTGACTCAGAAAAAGTTGCTCAAAAATCTTTGGATAATGGTTTGATTGATGAACAACAATTTAACTCGATGACTGATAATGACAAGGCAATGCTTGTTTTTGGTGCTGGAGTTAGTACTGCTGACGTTATTTCAGACATCTCTGGTCGTGGTGTTGGTATGGATGTTGTTAAAACTAATATTACAAAGCTTGGTGGAATTATTAAACTTGATACTGCAATTGGTGTTGGTACTACTATTACAATTATGCTTCCATTAACTCTTGCAATACTTGATGGTCTTGACATAGCAGTAGGAGATATAAAATACATTTTACCTTTAAGTTCGATAGTTGAATCACTGCAACCAACATCAGAAATGATTAAAAAGATTGGTGATGGTACACAAGATTTATTGATGTTAAGAGAAGAGTTTATCCCTGTTGTAAGACTACATACACTGTTTGAAATTGAACCAAAACATAAAAGACTTGAAGATGGTATGTTGATTGTAGTGAAATCAGGTAGTTTTAAAATAGCAATGTTTATTGATGAGTTTTTACATCAACATCAAGTAGTTGTTAAGCCACTTGATAAGAATTTTAGAAGTGTTGAGGGAATTGGAGCTGCAACTGTTAGAGGTGACGGTAGTATTGGACTGATTCTTGATATAATTGGTATTATAGAAGCTCAAAGAAAGTCTGAACAATCACATTTAAAAAGTAAAGAAAAATTAGCAGCATCGTAAGTATTAGAAATGAGTAGTACTAATCATCTTCATGAAAAAGTAAAAACTATACTTTATTCTCTAACAGGTATAACCCTAACAGAGAATAAAGATATTATGATAACAAATAGGTTAGATAAGCTTAAGAGAAATACAAAGTTCAGTGGAGATTTGGATGAACTATTAAATATAATTGAAAATGGCGAATACTCAACTGAGTTTATCAATACTTTTACTACAAATAAAACACATTTTTTTAGAGAAGATTTTCATTTTACAGATTTAAAAGATAGAGTCCTTCCTGAATTTGTAAGAGATAATCAAACAATAAATATGTACTGTTCAGCATCCTCTACTGGAGAAGAACCATATTCCATGGCAATGACAGTAAAAGAGGTTAGCTCTTCATTAAAAGCAAATATTATAGCTACAGATATAGATACAGAAGTTTTACAACAAGCAGCTAATGGAATTTATAGATTTCAAAAAAGTTCAAAAGAGTTTCCTGAGTGGATAAAGCCTCAAAAGTATTTTAAAAAAAGAGTTCAAAAAAATTTAGCTGGTGATGATATTCTTATAAAAATAAATGATGATCTTAAAAATATGCTAACTTTTGCACAAATGAATTTAAATGATCCTATTTACCCTTTTGAAACTCATCAATTTGATGTTGTATTTTGTAGAAATGTTTTAATATACTTTTCAGTAGAGGATCAAAATGAGATTTTAAAAAAGTTATTTAGGCTTTTAAAAATAGGCGGAACATTGTATATTGGACACTCAGAAAATCCACATGACCTAATAAATTATGTTCAAAGAGTTGGACAAAATATATTCGTAAAAGTGAAGGATATTTAAATTGATAGTTCTTGGTCATAAAGATGGAAGTATCGAAAGAATTTCTAACACAAGAATAACACAAATAGTTAAAGGTATGCCAACACATACTGTAATAGGTGGTGAGTTTGCAGTAGTAGGTGATGGAGAAAATGTTGCTTTTAAAACACTTTTAGGTTCTTGTGTTGCAATTATGTTTTACGATAAGAATTTAAAGATAAAAGGTATGAACCATTTTTTGCTACCAGCAACAAATAATGCAAACGAAGATATGAAATATGGACTATATTCTGTTGAAGCAATGTTAAATGAGATGTATAAGCAAGGCTGTAGGAAAGAAAATATGGCAGCAAAAATCTCTGGTGGAGCTGATATTATGAATATTGGATCTACATCAAATAGTATTGGTTATAGAAATGTTGAGTTTGCTCATACTTTTTGTCAATCTGAAGGATTTAGAATCTTGTCTGATCATACAAGAGGAAATGATGGTAGAGTGATCTTAATGGCCAATAATTTTGAAACATTTATTAAAAATGTTGACAATAATAATACCTCTATTGAAGTTGCATCGCAAGAGAGAAGACTACAAACAGAGATATCTGTTCGACAACCTGCAACTGCTGAGTATATTAGGGGCACAGGTATTTTTGCCGAGGATGATAAAAAAGACAATGAGAATACTATGGAGATGGAATTCTTTTAAATAAGTTTAGGATTATATAATGTTTACAGTTTTAGTAATTGACGATTCTATATCTATGAGAAAAGTTATTAAGGATATCATTAATTCAATTGAAGATTTTGAAGTAGTAGATACTGCAGCTGATGCATTTGAAGCTAGGGAAAAGATTAAACAACTAGAACCCGATTTAGTTACAATTGATATTAATATGCCAAAGATGGATGGTGTTACATTTTTAAGAAATTTGATGAGACTTCACCCTATGCCTGCAGTTGTTATCTCAGGTGAAAGTGTAAGAGGTAGTGATATATTTGATGATGGTGCGGTTGGATTTGTATCTAAACCAGCACTAGGTGAAACTATCTCTTCATATGGAACAAGAATTAAAGAAACACTACTTAGCTTGACATTTCTATTAAGTAAATATACTTTAAAAAAACCAAAACCGATAAAACCAATTGAACAGCAGGTTAAAAAATTAGACCTGTCAGGTGGATTAATAGAGAAGAAAGTTCATCCTGATGAAGTTATGGATAAAAAACCTGCAGTTATCTCTGGTCCAAAAATTATAGGGATAGGTTCATCTACAGGTGGAGTAGAATCGCTACTTACAGTATTTAAAAAACTGCCATCTAATCTTCCTCCAATTGTTATGACTCAACATATCCCTTATGGTTTCTCTAGCTCTTTTGCTCAACGGCTAAATGATCATTCACAAGTAAATGTTAGCGAGATAGTTGGTGATACAATTTTAGAAAAAGGCAATGCATATCTTGCTCCTGGAAATAAACACCTTATTATAGAAAAACAGGGTTCATCGTATGTTGCTAAGTTATTAGATGTGGTAAAAGTGAGTCGACATAAGCCAAGTGTTGATATTATGTTTAGAAGTTTAAATAATAGTGCTGGTTCTGGTGCTATGGCTGTAATGATGACAGGTATGGGTGATGATGGTACAATATGTATGAAAGAGCTTTATGATAATGGTGCATATACGGTTGCTCAAAATGAAGAGAGTTGTGTAGTATTTGGTATGCCACAACAAGCAATAAAAGCAGGTGCAATTAAAGAGATATGTCATTTAGATGAAATAGCTCAATATATTGTAGATTTTTCATCTGGAAAAAGAAGGTAGCAAATTACTAATGAAGTTAAATTATAAATTATTATCAATACCATTTTTAGTTTTAATTTCATTATTTTATATCAGCTTTATATTTTCATCACAAATAGAGATTCTTAAAAAGCAAGTTGATAATATATATTTTGGTAATTTTATTGCAATAAATAGACTACATAACATAAATGAGAATTTCAAAAACATAATAATAAACAAAAAAGATAGTAAAATTTTTAAGAATATGATTATTGATAATTGGACTAAATACAAAGGTCAATACAAGACTAATAAAGAAAGATCTATAATTAATATAATAGATAAAAAAATATTAAAATCATTTACTAATAATAGTAAAAGTTATTATATTTACATAACAGAACAAGTAGATCTATTAACAAAACATGAAATACACTCTGCATCAATTGAGAGAAAAGAGTTTCTTAAAAGATATGAAAATATGAATAATTATTTATTTTATAATCAAATACTTATTGTTGTTGTGTTGATGTTTTTATTATCTTTTATTATATATTATGTTATAAAAAACAATAAAGAGGTTGAGTTACTAAAAGATAAATATAAAGAGGAATCAATCACAGATGGATTAACATCCTTATATAATAGAAAATATTTTGATGAGACTTTTACAGAAATAATTGATGTTTCAAAAAACAATAGTTGTTCTAGTTTTTTTGTTATGATTGATATTGATTATTTTAAACAGTATAATGATTTTTACGGACATGATGCTGGAGATAAAGCACTAGTAAGTGTAGCTAGAACAATAAACAGTTTATTTATAGGAGATTATGAGTATTCTTTTAGAATTGGTGGTGAAGAGTTTGCAATTTTAATTTTTGATAATAATATTGATACAGTAAAGGTAAAATTAGATAAGCTTCAAGAAAATATAAAGCAATTAGGTATAAAACACAAAGCGAGTGCTACAGCTTTATTAACACTTTCAATGGGTGTATTAGAGATAAATAGTAGTAATTATAATTTAACAAACACAGAACTATATAAAACGGCTGATAGTAAATTATATAGTTCAAAAGAAAACGGAAGGGATCAGTACACAATATGACATTTTTATTTGACAAAAATAATCACTTTAATTTAGCTAATATTGTTACATTTTTTAATATAACAGCAGGTATATTAGCTATATATTTTATTACACATGGGGAGTTTTTTGGTGCTGCACTATTTGCTTGGCTTGGTGGTGCTTTTGATATTATTGATGGAAAAATTGCTAGAAAGTATCAGTTATCAACACAGTTTGGGATTCAATTAGACTCATTTGCAGATTTTTTATCTTTTGTTATTGTTCCCTCTATGTTTTTGTATTTTGCTATCTTTGATGGTAATGAATTTATATTAAATACATTTTTTGTATTTACTGCATTTGTTTTTTATATAATTTCTGGTCTTAGAAGATTGATACAGTTTAATATTGATTCAGATGAGGGAATAGTTTCAAAATATTTTATAGGTATTCCCACACCACTTGGAGCAATTTTATTATGGATTATTTATTTGATATGGTTATTTGAACTATTTCCATCAATTTTAGGATTTCATGTAGAGTATATTGTATTAACCTTAATTATAATAATAGGATATTTTCTAAATTCAAAAGTAAAAATCCCACATCCCTAAAGTTAAGTATATATAAAATACTTACTTTATTTTAATAGTATTGATACTTCAGAATTTGTTGAATTTGATTGTACTTCTGATATCCGTGAAGTGTTTTCATTGAACTGTACGAAGTCCTCAGAACTAAAAGGTGAATTTTCTTGTGAAATCACTCGCTCTTCATTAATAATACTTTTAGTGTTTTGAACTAATTCTTTACTTTGATTGTTTAGTTTAGTTTCTTGTTGAGTTAATATTTGTTGTTGCTTATTAATCGCTTCAAATATCTCTTTAGTACTTAATGGTTTTGAACCTAATGCACCATCAAAATAACTCCTACTTTTTCCTTCTTGATTTCCTGAACTACTACTAGTTGACCTTGCTATTTCATTAAAATTTATCATCATTGATTGTACTTGTGGTTGGATAGTATCTAGTTTTTCAAAACTATCTTGAGTACTTGAAACAATTGATTTTATATCATTTGAAATACTAATTTGTGTTGATATATTCTTTTTTGATAATTGAGTTTCTGATATTTTATCAATATTCACTGAAATTTTATCACTTAGTTTAGTTTTAGCTTCAGAAAAATCTAAAACTACTGATTCTAACTCAGTAGCTTTGTTGTCTGAACTACTACTTTTTATATCTTCATTTTTTAATCTGTTATTCATATATTCTAAGTTCATACTATTCATATTAGAATTTATATTTGAAAGTTCCATTTTAACCCTCCTTAAATCTTTACATAATGTATTATATGCTGATTACTATAATAA
>JAYEMI010000067.1:0-8474 GCA_034718015.1 Campylobacterota bacterium
AACTCTTTACCTTTAACATCAATTTTAATGATTAATCTTATTATCGCTTTTTTAACAGTTGGCTGACGAATTGCTCCTACTTGGTATCCTTGAGTATTTAATAATTCCTGTATTTGTAAAACTTTTCGATTATCGTTGATTATAATTGGTACTATTAAAGATTTTGTTTCTATATTTAAAATACTTTTTATTATTTCTTTATTATTTCTTATTTTTTCTTTTAGCTTTCTTTTATTTTTTATGATATATTTCAAACTTTCATAGCCTAATGCTATATCAAATAATGATGGAGCAGTACTATATATAATAGGTTTCGCTCTATTTTCTAAATAAGAGATAATCTCTTTAGAAGCTAATATGTATGCACCATAACTTCCATATGCTTTTCCAAGTGTTCCCATCTTTATATTATTTTCTAATGGTTTAATATTCCAATAATCAAACCAACCTAAAAGGTTTTCTCCTATTACCCCTGAGCTATGTGCTTCATCAACTATTAAAATAGCATTGTATTTATTTGCTAAATCATAAAATTCTTTTGATGCAATATCCCCACTCATTGAATAGACGCCCTCTATAGCAATCAAAATTCTATTCTTATAATTATTTAGATTTATTTTATTTTCTAAATCAACTAAATTATTGTGACTAAATAAGACAACTTCACCATCTGTTAAGTTAGAAGCTAAGATACCGCTTGCATGGTATTCTTCATCTATAAATATAATATCTTTTTTTCTACACAAGCTTTCTATTAAAGCAATATTTGCTAAGAATCCACTACCTACTACTACTCCTGCTTCAAAACCATTGACACTACAAAGTTTGTCTTCAAATCTTTTATGAATATTAGAATATCCATTTACTATTAAAGAGGCTTTTGGTCCATTAGTGTTTTCTTTTTTTAGACGCTTGTATGCTTTTTTTAATAACTCTTTTTTTGATGATAAACCTAGATAATCATTACTTGCTAAATCTATAAGTGATTTATCGTATATAACTCTTTGTCTAAATCTATTTGCTTTTTTTAAAGCTTTTAGTTCATTTTCATAAAATTTCATAAACTTATATTCTCCAATATCTCCATCTCTTCACCTGCAAATATAATAGCATCTACGCAGTAGCTTACATCTAAATTTTTTACTTTTAAATAAAACTCAATACTTCTAAAAAGTTTATATAGCTTTGATGAAGTTATATTGTAAACAGCTTCAAATGACTCACCACTTTTTACTTCTACAAAATGATAAATATTGTCTTTACAGCATATGATATCAATCTCTCCTAGTTTTTTAGCATGATAGTTTCTCTCAATTATATTAAAGCCATTTGACTCTAAATATTCGCAAGCTTTAGTTTCGTAGTAGTTGCCTTTATTTGTTGTATTTATCATAGTTTTACTACTACACTACTATATGGATTATAAAGGACATTTGCTCTTGTTTGAATCTTTACATTTCTTCTTTGAGTGAAGTCTACTGTATATACTCCGCCACTATTTGTGGAAAATTTAGCACATATCTTTGCTGCTTCATTTATGATATGTTCTGGAATATTCTTTTTTGTATTTGAAACTATAACATGTGATGATACTTGTCCTTGCAAGTGAAACCAAAAGTCACTTGCTTTAGAGTTTTGAAGTAGATATATGTTTTCTCTCTCATCACGACCAAGCATTATTTTATATCCATCAATAAAAAAACTTTGATATGGATTTGCCTTTTTTGTTTTTATTTGATTCTTATCCTTTTTTGGAAAATAGAATTCAATCTCATCTGTTGTGGTACAGTTTTCTATAGCTTTTATCATTCTATTATAGAACTCTAGTTTTTGTGATAGGTTTAGTTGCTCTATATATTGATTTTTAACTTTTTGTTTGGCTTTTTTACTTTGTTTAAAGAGATCATTTGATTTTTTTAAATTTTGATTTTTTTCATAGCCTGATTGATTATAGAGTGTACTAAGTATATTTGTTGCTTCTTCATTATAAATAACAGCTTTATTCTCTAGAGTCTTTACATCGTCAAGGTTATTTAAAATCTTATCTATTTTTTTTATATCTTTTTTTAGTTGATTTTGTTTCTCTTTTTTTAGACTTGTTAGTATTTGATTTTGTTTTTTATTGTATATTTCGTATAAATAAGTATCAATATCATCAATACTATTTTGTTCAAATTCAAATGAGGGTTTTTCTAATGGTTCAAGTTTTTGTCCAACTTTTACTACTCTAGTTGATGACCACTCATCAATGTGTCTTAGTGCTTCTAAAATGATCTCATTTTCATCTAAAACAATGATATTTGTATTTTTTCCTGTAAACTCTAACTGTAAATAAGTAAGCTCTGTTTTATATGCAGATCTACTTTGTACTTTAAATCTAAGTATTTTGTCATCATTTAATAAATAGACATTTTCTATTTTACTATTTGTAAACCTTTTATTTAAAATAACATCAAAAGGTGCATTAAAATCTTTTTTTATATTATCAGATGAATTCTTTTTGTAAATAGTAGCATTACTTCTTGTTAAATCAAAATAGTAAGTGTTTTGATCGTTAAATTCTACTTTTATAGTGTTGTTGCTTACTCTTTTTATATGTTTTATAAGTTTATAGTTGTTTAAAAACTGTGATAGTTGATTTAATATATAGTGTTTCATAAAGATATTATATCTAAATTTAGAATATTTTTAAGAATTAAAAGATATACTTATATAAATAAAACAATTTAAAGGAAAACAATGAACAAATTATTAAAATTAGCACTTGTTGGTGCAGTTGCTTTAAGCTTAAGTTCTACAGTTGCATCAGCTGATGTTAAAAAAGGTCAAAAATTATTCTCTAAGAAACTTAAAAAAGCTTGTGGAATTACAGGAGCTAAAATGGCTGGTAAACATACTCAAGATGAGTGGGAAGCAAAAAAAGACTCTATGGCAGATGCAATTAAAACTATCTGTCCAGATGTAAAAGATAAGTCTTTAAAAGGTAAATATTTACCACATTATTATGACTTTTTCTATGAGTATGCATCTGATTCAGGAAATGTACCATCTTGTTAATCTAAACGATTACAAAAGATATAAAAAGGGTAACCGTTTGGTTACCCTTTTTTTTATTTAAGGAGATTTTTTGTTATTTAATATTAAAATTTTAGTTAATAATTATAACTATCATAAGTAATACTAATAATAAAAGGACAAAAATGAAAAATAAAATTATTGCACTATCTGCTATAGCTGCACTATCAACAACGAGTTTTGCTAATACTGATTTAGAATCTAGATTTAGTGAGATGGAAAAAAAGATAACAACACTAGAGAAGCAACTAAAAAAATCAAATAAAAAACTAAATAAAGTAAAAGCACATGATGCTGGAGACAATATAAAATTTGGTATTGATTTTAGAAATACTGTTGAGAAGATAAACTACAAAGATAATACAACTAATCAAGAAGCATCAAATCCATCATTATTAACAAGTAGATTATTTTTAAATATGACATCAGTGGCAGCTAAGAATTTAGTATTTAAAGGTAAGCTTGCTATTTATAATACATGGGGATCACACCTATATGTAGAAGATTCTCCATTAAAAGACTGGTCTGGTTCTTCTAAACCAGCTGATTCACTTATGAGAATTAAGGAGGGTTATTTTATCTATAAATTTAAATCAGGGAATCAACCTATGGTATTTAGTGTAGGTAGAAGACCAGCATCAAATGGTTTTTTAGCAAACTATAGAGAAAATGAAAAGAGTTCAGGCTCTCCACTTGCTCATATTACAAATATGGAAGTAAACGGTGCGATGTTAAAATTTGGTTTAAATAGGTTTGGACAAGGTGCTTATGCAAAAATAGTACTTGGTCGAGCTCATACGGGTGAGATGGAGGGTGTATATGGTGCAAATGGTATAAATCCATTTGCAGATACAAATACTATTGCAGAAGATGAAAATGTAGATTTTCTAGTAATTCCAGGTGTTGCTTATAATGATGGGCAATATGAGGTAATGTATGAGTATGCACATATATTTAATACAAAAGGTAAAAACTTAGATACAGTTACAAAAAAAGTAGCTGCTGGATCAGCTGATCTTTTATCTGTAGGATTAAAAGTTGATGGTATTGGTGAAGAGATAAGTGACTTTTGGGACAATACAACAATGTTCGCTTCACTTGGTGCTACAAAGTATAATCCAAAAGATGGATATGCTTTATTAAGTACAGAAGATGGTGCTTCAAAAAGCGGTGAGTCTGTATGGATGGGTATGATTATGCCAGATACTATAACAAAAACTGGTAAGATTGGTATTGAGTATAACTATGGTAGTAAATACTGGACACCAATGACATGGGCAGAAGATACAAATATAGGTTCAAAAATAGCTGTAAGAGGAAGTGCATACGAAGTGTACTGGAATACAAACTTTTTTGGTAGTAAAAATTTAACTTCACAAATAAGATACACACATATACAACACGACTATACTCCAAACATCAACTGTGCAGGTTGGACGCCAGTTGAAAAAGCTGACATCACTGCTACTAGTTTAAGATTTGGAATTACATACAAATACTAACAGCTAAAACTAAAATAGTCTTTTATCCTAAAGGCTATTTTCTACATAACTCTAAAAGATTTCAACGATTTTATATTTATCATAAGGTAATCTAATATAATTTTAAGTTATATAACAGCACTCCTACTTTACAATTAAACTATATAAACTTTAGGAGAAAACATGAGAAAAGAAATCATAGTACTATCAGCTGTTGCAGCACTTGCAACAACTACATATGCTACATCAGAACTAGAGACTAGACTAGATAGTATGGAAAAAAAGATCACAAAATTAGAAAAAGATCTTAAAAAAGCAAAAAAAACTGCAACAGATGCAAAAAAATTAGCAAATGGTGATAATATCAAATGGGATGTAAACTTAAGAACAGCTGTAGATAAGATTGATTATGAAACAGCAAAAGGGGAAGAGTATGGAAATGATGCACTTCTAACAAATAGACTACTTCTTGGTATGGGTTATGCACCATCTGATAATGTTATTTTTAAAGGGGCATTATCTTACCACAAAGTATTTGGAGCAGCACCAGCAGGTACTAATGGTATGCCACAAAGAGGATATGGTTATGACACATTTGACTGGGTAAATGCAGAAACTGCAAATAGTGATAAACTTACAGTTAAAGAAGCATATTGGTTATATATGAATGATACTTTCTTGGGAACTGATGTATCTTGGACTGCATCAGTTGGTAGAAGACCATCTACTGATGGATTCTTAGTAAATATGAGAAATGATACAGATGCACAATCTCCGCTTGGTCATATAATCGATGTAGAGTTTGATGGAGCAAGCTTTAAATTTGGTTTAGATAAATTAACAGATGTTGAGGGTATGTACTGGAAACTATGTTTAGGTAGAGGTATGTCTGATGCAACACCAAGATTTGATATGTCTGGTGGACTTAACTCTTATGGTGATTATTCAGAAAATACAAATGATAAAGGGCTTGATACTATTGATCTAGCTGGTTTTATTTTTGTACCATACAGTGATGGTCAATACTCTGTAGAAACAACTATGTTTAAAGCTAATAATCTTCCAGGGTTTACCATGGCTAATGGTACTGTACAAAGTGACTTTAGTATAACTGGTGGAGATGGTATGGTTGGTGCTATCGCTCCAGTATGGAATACTTCAGATGGTACTTTTATGGGTGTTCAAGGTACATCTATGAACGGTGATGTTGCAATGAAAACTATGGGTGATTTAAGTGGAGCTGCTATATCATTTAAAGCAGATGGTCTTGGTGATGGTATCAATGACTTTTTAGATGAAACAACATTTTTTGCTTCATGGGCTCAAAGTAAAACAAATCCTGATAATGAGCAAGAGATGATGGATTTATCTGCATTTGATGGATTTAAAGGTTATACATCATTTCAGATTGACCAAGCATTAGTTGGTATGGGAATGCCATCAGCTGATTTAGATGGAAATGGTGCAATTGATAGTGATACTGAAAATGGTGCATTTGCTGCAAATATGGCTGCAGCTGCAAATGGTATGCCTGCTGTAACATCTGGTATGTTAGGTTCAACGAAATCACAAACAGGTTCATCAATCTATATGGGTATTCAAATACCTGCAATGTTTACTGAAGATGGTAGAATTGGAGTTGAATATAATAAAGGTAGTAAGTATTGGAGAAGTTTTACATATGCTGAAGATACTATGGCTGGATCTAAGCTAGCAACTCGTGGTACGGCATGGGAAGTATACTATACACAACCACTAATGAAGTCTTTAACTTTCCAAGTTAGATATACTTCAATTAGTTATGACTACACAGGTTCTCAAGCATTCTTTGGAGATGATGGTACACCTATGACTATGGCAGAAGCAGAAGGTTTTGGTATGGATCCAATAGAAAAAGCTACTGATTTAAGAGCGTCTATTACATATAAATTCTAATATTTATCTTTGGAATATAAAAAGGCTATGTAGAGTTACATAGCCTTTTTTAATGTTTATAAGAATAAGAATCTACTCTACAATGTGTCCTACAAATTTAGACATATTGTCAAGTATTTTTCCACCTTTTCTAAATCCAAGCCCACAAGCTTCATAACTATAAAAAACACCAGCTTGGTAATGCTCACCATTATTATCTGTTGGGAACTCTACATACTCTTGATATATTGGCTTGAAGTTTTCATATGGACCATCTGTTTTTATATCTAAAGAGTTATCTTCATTTACTATAGCCACATTTGCTCCCTCCCTACTAAAGCACATCTTTTCAACTTGTTTTCTGTTTTCTAGTGGTTCAAATGATGTTTTTAGAAGTAGCGGATGGTTTGGATACAGATCCCAAAGTATTTTCATGATACCTTTACTTTGAAAAAGTAAAGTGTATGCTGGATTTAAAATAATCGCTTTTTGATTATTTATGATATCTGTTAATAATACAGCTAATTCACCCTCATCAGTTGCTATATCTTCCCATGGAATAAGTTTAAACCAAAACTCAAATAATTCACCATCTTTTGAGATACCATCATCACTAAACTCTACATCTTGAATATATGAAAAATCAGTTTTATATCCAGCTTCTGTGGCTATATGTTGTAAAAGTTTTGTGGTATGCTCCTCTTCATCATTTCCAGCTACACTTGAAAATAAAATTTTCCAATTTAAGTTTGGATAGTGTTTATCAAACTCTTCAATATCATTGTTTAGAGTTACAAATCTTTTAAAGTTATCTCCTAGTGCTTCATATAAAGAGTTAAATTGGCTTGATTCATCAAGGTTATTAAACTTCAACATAGCCCATTGAATTATAGATGTTTCAAAAAGTGCAGTTGGTGTGTCTGCATTAAATTCAATTAGTTTTATAGGTTTTCCATCAACTCCTCCAGCTAAATCAAATCTCCCATATAGGTGCCAATGAACATCATCTTCCCAAGATTTTTTAACTAGTTCTATTAGATTAAATGGGATATCAAGCTCATGAAAAAGATCATTATTTATAACATATTCTGCGGCTTCTGTATACATATCATATAGTTCATTTGTAGCTTCATAGTATGCTTCTGCTTCTATTTTGCTTATTGATACTACTTCATTTGAGATATAAGGACTATTATCTAAATCAGTGTGCCAAGTAAATCCAATTGATTCTAAATATTCGTTTGTTAGTGGTTTTATAGTTTTTAAATTCATATTATTCCTATTTTTGTTTGATTATATCATTTGATAATTAATATTAGGGTAAGATATTAAAAATTAAATTAGGAGTTTATATGGTATTGCTTATTACAAGTGCATTAGTTGAAACACTTACAAAACATATGTTTCAAAACTATCTTAATGCTAGAGATAAAATTGAAATAGGTGGTGCACCCTCTTGGTATATGAAAGAAGTTGAAGATGAGATGTGTGTATTTACTCATAAAAGTGGTGGAATTGATAATATTGATATAGCTAAAAATAATGCAAATCTAAAAATGATAAAAAAAATAGATGGTACAATTGATGTTGTTATATATGAAAATGTAAAAAATATCACAAATAAAAAAGAGAAAGCTGTTGTAGATCTTTGGAAAAAAGATGATTATTTACACACATTTGTTGATAAAAATTTAAGATATTCAAGGGTTACTTTTGAGGATGAGATAGATACTGTTTTTGTGCGAGCTTGTATTCCAAATGATACTATTATAGATTATCAAAAAAATAGACTTATAAAAATTAAAAAAGAGGTTACTAAGTTTAAAGCAAATACTGCTTATGATGACTTGGATAATACTATGAAAGGAACAAGTGATAAAACTAATAAGAATGATCCATTTTCTGAACTACCATAAATGGTAGTTCAATTTTTATAACTAATAAAAAGATATCTCATCTATCCAGATAGTTGACTTCTCATTTTTTGTATTTAGTTTCCCAACT
>JAYEMI010000068.1:0-28566 GCA_034718015.1 Campylobacterota bacterium
TTATTTAACAAAAATCAAACCGTTTTCTACATTTATTTTAGCCATTAGTTCATATTCAAATACCTCTTGAGGATATTTAGCCATAGCTTCATCGTATGTAGGATTAGATTTACAATACTCTAAAAATTGATCAGTATGTTTTATATCATTTTTGTATCCAACTATATCATCTACAAAATTTTCTAAATTATAGATACAATTTGCAAGACCATTTTTTAGAAGTTCGTTTGTCCCTTCACTATCATTTACTCTTTGAGGTAATACATATATTGGCTTTTCCATTTTTAAAGCATACTCAACACTTCTCATAGTTCCACTTTTTAGATCTGCTTGAGTTACTACTAAAGCTTCACTTAGAGCAACAACAAGTTCATTTCTTAAAGGAAATGTATATCTAGTTGCACCTTGATTATTTTTAAATTGACTTAATACTAATCCATTGCTCTCAATATCTTTTATAAGAGCTTGGTTTATAGTTGGGTATCTTATATCAAGACCAGTTCCTGCAACAGCTATTGTATTTGAAGGTGTACTAGCACTGTGGGCTATGGCATCTACTCCCATTGCTGCACCACTTACTATACATATCCCTTTTTTTGATAACTCACTAGCTATTAGATGTGTGTATTGTTGTGTGTATTGATTTGGATTTCTACTTCCAACTATTGAGATTTTTCTTTTGTTTAAAAGGGCTATATCTCCAATGTAAGAAAGCTCCTTTGGGTACTTCTTCATAGCATCAAGCTCTTTGATATGGAAATCTATAGTTTGTATTGTAGTATGTATCATAGTTTGTTTACATAAACCAAATCAATACCTTTTAATAGATGTTTTGAATCTTTTAATGTTTGGAATGTTATATTGTATGGGTGACCGATAGCTATAGCAGTGCCATGTTTTTTTGCTATTTTTATAGCTTTTTTTAATTGGTTTTGTATATATTTTTTATCTTTATTATTATCTAAAAATATATTTCTTGATAGTAGCCTTACTCCATACTTTTTTGCTGAAATTTTTGCAACAGATTTAGCTGTAGTTCTACTATCTATAAATGTGTAATTATGTTTTTTTAAAACACTAAATAACCTATCCATAGCTTCTTGATTTGAGGTAAACTTACTACCTGTATGGTTATTTATAAATTTTGCTTTTGGGTATTGCTCTTTTAAAATATTTATTCTGTTCTCTATAGTTTCATAGTCACTATTTACATATAAAGTATTTTTTTCATCATATTTATAACTACTAGCTTGAAGAGGTAGGTGGATCATATAGGTGTCTAGTTTTTGTGCTATCTTTGCAGAGTTTTTATGTCTTGGAGTTGGTGGCAAAAATGCCATATTTATATTATAACCTATATCTAAAATCTTATTCATTTGAGAGGAGGTGGTTACATCATCTATAATAATAGCCAATTTTGGATTATTTGATTTTTTTATAGTTTTTACTGTTGTATCTTCTTTTTTGTCTTTAGCAGGTTTATCTTTAATAGGTTTTTCTTTTATTAATGCTGAATCTTCTTTGATTACTGTTTTGATCTCTTTTTTATCATTATAGTTAAAATCTTCATATTTAAAATTATTTTTATCATCTTTTTTTGGTTTTTCTATATATGTAGTGTGCTCAATATTTGTTGAGTACTCTATATCTAGTGCTTTTGTTTTCTCTTCAAAGTATTTAGCTCTTTGATCTTGATAAGCTTTCTCATCTGCTATTTTTTGTTCTTTTAATAACTTTTCTTTAATTTTGTTTTGCTCTTTTATATCATCATCTTGCATATAAAAGTATGTGGTTATCCCTAATGCAATAAGTGTTATTAGCACAAGTAGATTACTTAAAGCAAAAAATTTAAATTTTGGTTTATTGTTTTTTTTAGTTTTTTTTCTTGGGTGTTTTTTGATTGGTTTTTTTATCATCTTTATTAAATATAAGTTGTACTAAAAGCTTATCAGAGTTGATAAGCTTTTATATCTTAAATACTAGTTTGTATCTTGATCTACAATTTTACCTGCAGAGATCCAAGGCATCATCTCTCTAAGCTTGTTACCTGTTTTAGTGATAAGCTTCTCTTTATCATTTGATCTTTCAGCATTCATTCTAGGGTATCCAGCTTGACCTTCTAAGATGAAGTCTTTAGCAAATCTACCATCTTGGATTTCAGTTAAGATATCTCTCATAGCTTGTTTAGATTCAGCATTGATAACTCTTTTACCAGATACATAATCTCCATACTCAGCAGTGTTAGAAATAGAATATCTCATATCAGCAATACCACCTTCAAACATTAAATCAACGATTAGTTTTAATTCGTGAAGACACTCAAAGTATGCTAATTCAGGAGCATATCCAGCTTCAGTTAATGTTTCAAAACCAGCTTGTACAAGTGAAGCAGCTCCACCACATAATACAGCTTGCTCTCCAAATAGATCAGTTTCAGTTTCATCTTTGAAAGTTGTTTCAATAATAGCAGTTCTTCCACCACCAATTGCAGATGCATAAGAAAGAGCTAAATCTTTAGTAGTTCCTGATGGATTTTGACCAACAGCTATTAAATCAGGAATACCACCACCTCTTACAAACTCAGATCTTACTGTATGACCTGGAGCTTTTGGAGCTATCATAGTTACATTGATATTAGCAGCAGGCTTAACTCTTCCGTAGTGGATATTAAAACCATGTCCAAATGCGATAGTAGCACCATCTTTTAAGTTTGGAGCAATCTCATTTTCATAGATTTCAGCTTGATTTTCATCTGGTAATAAAATCATTATTACGTCAGAACAAGCAGTAGCTTCTGCAACTGTTAAAGTTTTAAAACCTTTAGCTTCAGCTTTTTTCCATGATGATCCATCTTTTCTTAAACCAACACATACTTCAACTCCAGAATCTCTTAAGTTTTCTGCGTGTGCGTGACCTTGTGATCCAAAACCAATCATTGCTACTTTTTTAGACTTGATTAAGTCGATATTACAATCTTTGTCATAATAAACATCTAATGCCATTATCTATCCTTTTATTTAATTTATAAATTTTCGCAGATTATATCTAAACTCTAATAAAAAAGACTTGAGTGAATTAAACTATAGGGATCTCTATTTTGAAACATGCTCCGTTGTAACTTATACCATCTAAAGTAACCATTCTATTTTTAACATTTATTCTACCATTCATATTTTTTTCAATTATATCTTTTGACATATACAGTCCTATACCTGTACCTTGTGATTGATGTTTGGTAGTAAAATATGGATCAAATATTTTGTCAATTATATCTTTTGGTATTCCACCTGCATTATCTTGAATATATACTACATTCATTTTATTCTCTATGGTTGAACAAATATTTACATATCTGTTCTCTATACCATTACTGATAGTTGCATCTTTCGCATTATTTAATATATTTAAAAAGACTTGAGATAGTTCACTTGGCATCCCATGAGCTAAAAGATCAACCTCTTTATAATCTTTTATGATTGTAATCTCATTATCTTTATAAGCAGGAGTTGAAATTGTTAAAGATTTTTCAAGTGTATCTATTACATTAAAATCACTTGTTTCCTTATCCTCTTTAAAGAATCCTCTAAAATCTTCAATAGTTTGAGATAGAAAATCAACATAACCCATAATTTTTGAATATGATTTTACAATCTCTTCATTTGAAGCAAGTCCTAATTGCATCTGTAGATGCATACCTGAAGAGGTAGTATTTATTGCACTCAAGGGTTGTCTCCACTGATGAGCAATATTACCTATCATCTCCCCCATTGCTGCAAATCTAGATTGTTGTATCATCTGCTTGTCTTTTTCACGAACTTTTGTAGTTTCTATTATGATTTTCTGTTCTAGGTTTTCATTTAACTCTTGCAGCTCTTTTGTTTTATTTTGAATTAAAAATTCTAAATTATCATTAAGTGCTTTTAATTTTATTTGTGAATTTATCTCTTGAGTTATGTTATTTAGTGTTATTATCATTACGATTTCATTACTTATTTCATCAATTACAATTTTTTTAACCAAAATAGAGAAGTGATTTTTAATACCATCTTTTTTCATAATAACTTTAAAATTCTTTTCTGGATTATTTAAAATATAATCTGACCAATTTAACCCATCGTAATCTTTTTTTACAATATAGTCATCGTTTGGTACTTTATCCTCAAAGAAGTCACATATGCACTGATTTTCTTTTGTAAACTCTTCAAAGCTATTATATTGATTGAAAAACTTAATAAGTTGCATATTTGAATCTAACATCTCTGTACCATTACTTACTATTATTATATTTGGTTGTGTATCAAGTATAGCTCTATTTGATTTCTCTTGTTTTTTTTGATTGATTAGTGTTTGATTTAAATCACAATTTAGTCTAAAAATATCTTTACTATCTTTGTAAACTTGCTTAACTATGATATACCCAAAGACAACTACAATTACTATAACAAATAAAATTAAATACATCTTTAAAAGCATATATCTCTCTTTGTCTTGTTTTATGATATTTTTAATATCTGTTAACTCTAACTCACCCTCATAAAGTAATCTATTGAGATTTTCAGATATTCTATTAAAATAAGCAGGTAGTGTTTTATAGTATCTTTTTATCTCATTTGTAGAGTTAACATATTTTTTAAGATCTTTTTGTTTTTTTAAAAACTCCCTATTTTTTAGTAAAGTTTCTACGAAAATAAGTTTCTCTTTTATATCTTTTAGGTTTAGTTTTATATCAATAGTTTTTAATGAAAATTTATCGCTAGCATTATGGTGATATTCTATAGTTTTTGTTGTGTTTAGGTGACCAGCAATGTTAAGTAGTATCTCTCTTTCTAGCTTTCCACCATTTTCTAAAATATATAGTGACTTTTCAATCATATTTATATTTTTAGTTATATCTGATATTATTAGCTCTCTTGAGATCTCTGAAGATGTAGATGTTGCAAGCTCATGAAATTGTGATCTTATTTTTAAGATATCATGCTCAATAAACTCTTCAATAGTTAGTTTTGCTTTTAAATTAGTAGTTTTTTGGTCAAGTTTATTAATTAAATCTGTAAAAAAATAATTGACTGTAACCAAAGAGATAAAGCCAATAACAAAAATAGAGATAAGAAGGATTAGCTTTTTGTATGTAGTGTTTTGTTTCATTTATTTAAATCCATATGATGATGTTTTGAGAATTTCAATAGGGTATTAGACGACTTTTTCATAGTAATATCCTTTTTTGCAATAATTTGTTATTATTGTATCAAAAAATATGTTAGGAACGCTTTGATAGAAAAATATTTAAAAGATTTAGCTGGTATTGAAGATTTTGTAAGAGTTGAAGATGGAAAATATAGACTTAACAGTAAATACAAAATTGGTAAAATAATAGTTCAAAATAAAATTGCAACTCTAAAAGTAGGAAACAGTTCTCAAAAGATATTTGTAGAGTATGAGAGTTTAAATGGTTCTTATAATAATGACACAGTAATAGCAAAAGTAGTTTTTAATCCAAAAGGTAAAACAAAAGCAAAAGTTATAAAAGTGCTAGAAAGTGCAAACGAAACTATACTTTGCTATTTTAAAGATAATCAACTTTATAGTTTAAAAGAGGGTGTAAGTTTAGAATACAGAAACATAAGCTACTCAAATGGAGATATTGTATTATTTAAAAATAATGAGATTGTTGAGTTATTTGGAAATTTGAAAGATTCAAAAATAGATGAAAAAATATCTTTATACCTATATGGAGAACTTTTTAGATTAGATGAGTTTGACTTTTCAAAAGACTTTAAATCTAAAGATACTCAAAAAAGGGTAGATTTAACACATCTTGACTTTAATACTATAGATCCAGTTGGAGCTAAAGATTATGATGATGCTATATATTTTGATGAGGAAACTAATGAGTTGTTTGTAGCAATTGCAGATGTTAGTGCTTATGTTCAGCCAAATGATATTTTAGATAAAGAGGCTAGGAAAAGATCGTTTTCTATTTATTTACCACATAAAGTACTACCAATGTTGCCATTTGAATTAAGCAATAACTTGTGTTCTTTAGTACCAAATGAAGATAGACTAGCTTTTGTGTTTAAAATAAAATTAGATATTAAAAACACTACAGTTTTAAGTAGTAAACTTTTTGAAGCAACAATAAACTCTAAACAAAGATATACTTATGAAGCTATAGATGAAATTTTGAAAAAAAATGATAAAACCAACAAGCATACAAAACTTTTTGAGATAACAAAAAGATATAGAAAAAAAAGATTATTAAATGGTTATGATTTTAGAAATGATGAGATAAGGATGAACTTAAATAGTGAAGAAAACTTCAAAGATGTTAAGGTAGAAAGTTCAACACCATCTCATAGTTTAATAGAAGAGTGTATGCTTTTAGCAAATCAAGAAGCGGCTAAAAGATTAAATAACTTTGGAATATTTAGAGTTCATGAGGAACCAAGTCAAGCAAAAATTGGAAAACTAATAGAAGATGTAAACTCTCTTGGTATAAAAGCTAAATTAAAAAGTGATATTCATACAACAATAATAAGTATTCAAGAAAAAGCAAAGAATGCTAACTTAGAATCTGAAATTGATGAGTTAATAATCCAATCACAACAACAAGCACACTATGGAAGTGTAAAAAAAGAGCATTTTGGACTTGGATTTAAAGACTATAGCCATTTTACATCACCTATTAGAAGATATGCAGATTTGGTTTTACATCGTATTTTAAAAACAAAAATTATACCAAAAGATATCGATGAGGTCTGTACAAGTATAAGTGACCAAGAGAGACAAATAGCTTCACTTGTATGGGATTTTGAGGATAGAAAATATGCTAGATATGCAAAAGAAAATATTGATAAAATATTTGAAGCAAAAATCACAGACAATATAAAACAAATAGCTACAATAACAAAAGAGCTAATAGGTGCAAGAGTAGAGATAGAAAACTATGGTGCTCAAAAACTTTTTACAATAGTTAATATAAAAATAATTAGTAGTGATATAATTACAAAAAAGATTATTTGTAGAATAGTTTAAACATATAATTTAAAATAGAAAGATATTAAAGTAATGTATAAAAATCAATTTGATAAAGAATTATCATCAAGTATAACCTATAGTGGTTATATGTTTTATGGGCAATGTGATTATTTAATAGAGTCATATTCTACAAAAGTTGCATTAAAACTTGCAAATGGTGATGATATACAAAAAATATATTTTGATGAATATAATTTTAAAGATTGTGTAAATTACCTTGATTCCTCATCGCTTTTTAGTTCTAATAATATATTACTAATAAAAACAAATAAAAAAATAAATAAAAAAGAGGTAGATGAATTAATCTCCATATGTAATACTAATTCAGATAGTAAAGTGATATTTTCCTGTATAGGCGATACTGATTTTAGAACAATGGCAAAAAGTTTTACTAAAAAAAAATCTAGCGTTGAGGTTGTATTTTACCAACCAAAAGATTATGAAGCTATAGATATAATGAATAAACAAGCTTTATCTTTAGGGGTTAGTTGTGGTTTACAGGAATTAGGATATCTATATAATATGCACCAAAAAGATCTCTCTTTAAGTATTAATGATCTTAATAAATTATCAATTCTAAATACACCAATAAGTGCAAACATAATAAATAAACAATGTTTTGGAATGGGTGCAGTTTCAATTGATGACTTTTTTATAAAACTATTTTCAGGACAAAATATAGCTAAAGATTTGTATATGCTCTTGGAAGAGGGGATGAATGAGATATATTTAATAAATCAAACAACAGGATTTATACAACAGTTATTTAGTATAAATAGTTATTTAAAACTTTATGGGCAATTGAATATTAAAGAGATTTGGGGATATCCTCTACCCTCACATATAGCTGATGCACGAGCTAAGATTGCTATGAAGTACAAGCAAGAACAATTTTTAGAGATGCTTACAGTTTTTCAAACTCTAGAGTTGGAGCTAAAAACAAAGTCTACATTAGATATAAATAGTTACACGCAAGCAGTATTTAGAAAGTTTTCAGCAACTTTAAGATAAAATCCCCGCTCAAAGGGAAATATTTGCCCTTAACCTTGCTGGTATTATTATCGGCTAAATCCAAAAGGAGAAAGAAAATATGGCTAGAATTAGACATTATGAAACTATGTTTATAGTTAAACCAACACTTACAGAGGAAGAGATTCAAAATCAAATTGCAACTGTAAAAGCAAACATCGAAAAAAATGGTGGAGAAGTTGTATCTTGTGATGATATGGGTATGAAGAACCTTGCTTATGAGATTCAAAAAAACAAAAGAGGTTACTACTATGTAATCTACTTTAAAGCACCATCTGAATCAGTTGCTGAATTAGAAAGAAATTATAGAGTAAACGAAAGTATTATTAGATTTATCTTCATTAAATATGAAAATAAAGCTGAGATTACTCAATGGACAACAATGAGTTCAGAAGCTGCTAAAAAAGCTGCTAAATAATTATATTGTAGATTAAAAAAAGGATCTTAAAATGTACAACAAAGTTATAATGATTGGAAACCTTACAAGAGATATCGAGCTTAAGTATCTTCCTAGTGGAAGTGCAATAGCAAAAGGTGCAATAGCAACATCTCACAAATATAAGATGCAAGATGGAACTTCTAAAGAGGAGGTTTGTTTTCTTGATTTTACTGTATTTGGTAAAGGTGGAGAGATTCTTAATCAGTATGTACGAAAAGGTTCAAAGGTTATGCTTGAGGGTAGACTTATATTTGAGCAATGGCAAGATCAAAATGGACAAAATAGAAATAGACATACATTAAGAGTTGAAGAGTTTAAGTTTTTAGATTCAAAAGCAGATTCTATGGGTGGTGGAAATAACTATAATGCTCCACAACAAGCTAGTCAACAGCAAGATAATAGTGGATATGGACAGAATAATAACAATAGCTATCAAGCTGCTCAACCACAATACAATCAACAAAACAGCTATAACCAACAATCACAACAACAACAAACTCAAGGTGGTGCAAATGCACAAGCTTCAAATAGCTATGAGCAAAATATACCAACAATAGATATAGACAACGACGAAATACCGTTTTAGTCTAAAAAGTTATAAAGGAAATTATTATGGCTGAAAGAAGAAAATTCGCAAAGAAATACTGTAAATACAGTGCAATGAAATTAGAAAATATTGACTACAAAAACTTAGAACTTTTAAAAATTTCTATGTCTGAAAGAGGTAAAATTATGCCAAGAAGACTTACAGGAACTGCAAAAAGAATGCAAGAGCAAGTAGAAAATGCAATTAAAAGAGCAAGACATATGGCACTTGTACCATATATCGTAGATACTCATAATGTATCTGAGTCTGCATACTCAAGAAGATAATAATTTTATCTTCAATTTAAAAAGGGACTTCATAACGAAGTCCCTTTTTTTATCTCTAATTAATACTAATAATCACCTCTAAATAGTTTTAAAAATATTAAAGTCGTTTCTTATAAAAAAGAGGATATAATCAAACATAAAATATTGAACTTTTTAAAGGATTATTATGCTTTTAACCCCTGGTCCAACAGCAGTACCTGAATTTGTAAGAACTGCTATGAGTGGTGAGACTTTACACCATAGAACACCTGAATTTGAAAATATATTTAAAGAAACTAGAGAACTATTATTAGAACTATTTGATATGCCAGAAACTGTTATGTTAGCATGTAGTGGAACTGGAGCTATGGAAGCTTGTGTAACAAACCTGACTCATAAAAAAGCTTTAACTGTAAATAGTGGTAAGTTTGGTGAAAGATTTGGAAAAATATGTGATGCTCATAATATCTCCAAAGTTGAGATAAAGCATGAATGGAATACAGCAGCTAGTGTTGAAGAGATAGTACAAGCTATTAAAAATGATTCAGATATTGATGCTGTATTTATACAAGTTTGTGAAAGTGCAGGTGGATTAAGACATCCAGTAGAAGCTATTGCAAAAGCAGTCAAAGATATAAATAAAGATATTAGTATTGTTGCTGATGGTATTACTGCAGTTGGTGTAGAGAAAATTGATACAACAAATATAGATGCACTTATAACTGGTAGTCAAAAAGCTCTAATGCTACCTCCTGGTTTGGCGATGATTGGATTAAGTAATGATGCAGTTACTAAGATAGAGAAAAAACCTGCAGGGTACTATTTAAATCTTTTAAGTGAAATCAAAAAACAAAAAGATAATACAACAGCTTACACAGCAGCAACAACTTTAATCATTGGTTTAGGATCAATTTTAAAAAAATTAAAAGAGATAGGATTTGATGAACTTTATAGTCAAACATCAAAAAGAGCAGAAGCAACTAGAGAAGCATATAAAGCTATTGGATTAGAGGTTTATCCAACAACTCCAGCAAGTTCTATGACAACAATTTATACTGAAAAATCAAATGAGATTAGAAAAATATTAAAAGAAAAATATGATCTAAATATAGCTGGTGGACAAGATCATCTAAAAGGTAAAATTTTTAGAGTAAACCATATGGGATTGGTTCAAGACCATGAGGCTTGTTGGGCTGTTAATGCTATAGAGATGGCTCTTGATGAGTTAGGAATACGAACTTTTGATGGAACAGCAAATAAAGTATTTATGGAAAAAAGTTTTGATAAATAATATATTTATAACTCAAGGAGTTAAAAGATGATTTTTGAGCACGAAATTCCAACAGGAAGTAAGCTTTATTTTGGTAAAAAAGCTGTTGCAAAAAGAGATTTAGAAAATAAGGCTAGTGAATTTTTACAACAAAGTGGATTTGAGGAGATAATCACACCTAATTTTTCTTATTCACAACACCAAAGTATAGATAATACTAAAGAGTTAATAACTTTAAGTGATGAATCAAACAATACTGTTGCTTTAAGAGCTGATAGTACACTTGATACGGTAAGAATTATTACAAAAAGATTAGGGCGTGCAACTTTACATGAAAAATGGTTTTATATTCAACCTGTATTTTCATATCCATCAACTGAAACATATCAAATAGGTGCTGAGTGGATTGGGCATGATAGTATAAGTGATATGATAAATTTAAATTGTGAGCTATTAAATAAATTAAATATTAACTCTTTGGTTCAAATTGCAAATATAAATATACCTTTAATCATCTCTAAGAATTATAAAATTGATATTAGTTTATTTAAAAATGGTGAGATAGGTGAATTATTTGAAAAAGATTTGGATTGGTTAGAAAAATTAATTAGTGTAAAAGTGGTAAAAGATTTAGAAAATATTATGGATACTATCCCAAGTGATCTTAAAAAAGAGTGTCAAAAGTTAATTGATATTGCAAACGAAATTCAATATGACAATGTAACAATTTCACCATTGTATTATAGTGCAATGAAATATTATGATGATCTTTATTATAGAGTAATAGATAAAAATTTAACAATAGCAAAGGGTGGCGGATATAAAAGTGAAGGGATAAATTCACAAGGTTTCGCACTTTATACAGATAATTTATTAAAAGTTTTGGAAGGAAAAAACGTATGAGCAAGGCAGATGTAATAGTTGGTATTCAATGGGGTGATGAGGGTAAAGGTAAGATAGTTGATAAACTTGCCCAAGAGTATGATATGGTATGCAGAAGCCAAGGTGGTCACAATGCTGGACACACAATTTGGGTTGACGGTGTAAGATATGCATTGCATTTAATTCCATCTGGTATTTTAAATCCAAAAGCTATAAATGTTATAGGAAATGGAGTTGTATTAAACCCTGCTTCAATTATAAAAGAGATGGAGCAATTTGACAATCTTGAGGGTAGAATTTTTATATCTGATAAAGCACATTTAAATCTTCCTTACCATAGTTTAATTGATATTGCCAGAGAAAAACTAAAAGGTGACAATGCTATTGGAACTACTGGAAAAGGTATCGGACCTGCATATGCAGATAAGATAAATAGAGTAGGACATAGAGCTGATGCACTTTTAAATCCTAAACAGTTATGTTTAGATATTATGGCTTATTTTTCTGAAAATAAAGTAATCTTTGATGCTTTAGAAGTATCTACTCCAAATGAAACTGAATTATTAGCTGAACTTGAAGGGTATAATTCTAAACTAGCTGTATTTATTACAAATACTACAAATATGGTTTGGAAAGCTTTAGATGAAGATAAGAAAATACTTCTAGAAGGTGCTCAAGGTACACTGCTTGATATTGACCATGGAACTTATCCGTATGTTACTTCAAGTGCAACAGTTAGTGCAGGGGCTTGTACTGGTCTTGGGATTGCTCCTTGTGATATAGGTACTGTAACTGGTATTGTAAAAGCATATACTACAAGAGTAGGAAATGGACCTTTCCCTACAGAAGATTTTACAGATGCTGGTGAGACTATGGCAGATATTGGTAAAGAGGTTGGAACAACAACTGGTCGTGGTAGAAGATGTGGTTGGTTTGATGCTGTTGCAGTTAGACATGCAAGTAGATTAAATGGTTGTGACCAATTATCTTTAATGAAACTTGATGTTTTAGATGGATTTGAAACTATTAAAATTTGTGTTGCTTATGAAGTAAATGGTGAAACTATTGATTATATGCCATCAAATATGGATAATATTATTCCAGTATATGAAGATATAGCTGGATGGGGTAAAGTTGAAGGTTGTAGAGTTTATGAAGAGCTTCCTACTACTGCTAAGCAGTACATTGAAAGAATTGAAGAGTTAACAAAAACTAAAGTTGGTATCATCTCAACTTCACCAGAACGAGAAGATACGATAATCCGTTAAAAAAGAGTGAATAGTTTCACTCTTTTAGGATTTGAGCCTGAAGTGATGTGCATTTATGCACCACTGAAGGGATTCGTTAAAAAAGAGTGAATAGTTTCACTCTTTTAGGATTTGAGCCTGAAGTGATGTGCATTTATGCACCACTGAAGGAATGAGATAAAGTAATAAGGAATATTTATGAAATTAAAAAAACAACATAGTGCATATATTGCTAGAAAAATCACAAAAGATTTAATAAATACAAGTTTTATAGAGATAAGAAAAGAAAAATCTCATATCACAAGTGTATGTGAAGAGATTATTAATGAAGATATACAAAAAGAGATCGATCTTGATGATGCTGTAAATGATTTACTTGAAAATCAAGAAGATGAGATAGAGTTTTACAAAGCTGATTATAGACAACTGTTTTGGATGACAAAAAAAAGAATGGCAAATGATTTTGGGGTTAATCTAAATTTTGAAGATAGATTTTCAAATATCGCACATAAAATAATGGACTTTTTATATGAAGAGGATTATATCCATTTTGAAGTAAGTGATAATCAAGTAAAAAATATCATAGCTAACTCAATAAATGAATTTATAAAAGGTTATGATGAAGCAGATACTATTGCATATGAAAAAGTTAAAAACTACCAAAGAAAATTAATACCTGGAACAGAGGACTATGATTTAGTATTTAATAGACTTTATGAGGAAGAACTTATAAGAAAGGGATTATTATAATGGAAAAAATTTACATCTATTTAGAAAATGGTACATTTTTAGAAGCAAAATCATTTGGTGCAAGTGGAACAGCAGTTGGTGAAGTTGTATTTAATACCTCACTTACAGGTTATCAAGAGATTATTACAGATCCTAGTTATGCTGGACAATTTGTTACATTTACAATGCCAGAGATTGGAAATGTAGGTGTTAATGACAATGATAATGAGAGTAGAGTTGCACACTGTAAGGGTGTGTTCGTAAGAGCATACAATGAAGAATACTCAAATTTCAGAGGTGAAAAATCTTTAAGAGAGCTTTTAAAAGAGAATAACACTTTAGGTATTTGTGACATAGACACTAGATATATTACTAAAATGATAAGAGATCAGGGTGCTATGATGATGATAGCTTCTACAGAGATTTCATCAAAAGAGGAGCTTAAAAAAGAGCTAGAAAAATCACCTAGAATTGAAGATATAAATTATATTGAACAAGTAAGTACAAAAGAAAGTTATATCCATAAGTATGGTGCTTGGAATATGAACACTATGAACTACAATAAAGCTATGATGAGTGATAAGAAGATTGTTGTAATTGATTTTGGTGTAAAAAGAAATATATTAAATGAACTAGTAGAATCAGGTCTAGAAGTTGAAGTTATCCCAAGTGATTTTGATGCTGAAATATTGATTAAAAGATATGAAGATAAGGAGATTGGTGGGATATTCTTAAGTAATGGTCCTGGAGATCCATTAACTCTTACGAAAGAGAAAGAGCAGGTGAAAAAACTAATAGATAAGTCTATACCAATGTTTGCTATTTGTTTAGGGCATCAGATGTTATCTATAGCTCATGGATTTGATACATTTAAATTACCGTTTGGTCAACATGGTGGTAACCATCCTGTTAAAAATGCTTCAAAAGTTGTAGAGATTACTGCACAAAACCATAACTATAATGTACCAGATACTATTGAACAAATTGCAACTATTACACATAAGAATCTTTTTGATAATACTATAGAGGGTGTAAAATATAATAATAAACCAATATTTTCAGTACAACATCATCCAGAAGCTAGTCCTGGACCACATGAGAGTAAATATATATTTAAAGAGTTTGCTGATTCGATTAAATAAAATCGAAAAAATAATATAGGGCAACTTTTAAGGTTGCCTTTTTTTTAGGAAAAATTAATGAAAGAGACAATTACATTTATAGGTAATGGAAATATGGCACTATCAATAGCAAAAGGGTTGAAAGATACTTTTAATATTGAAGTTGTAGGAAGATCTAATGAGAGTATCGATAAGTTTGAAAAAAATTTAGGTATTAAAGTATCAAAGTATCTTCTTGATGATTATGAGATCACCTCTAAAATAGTGATTTTATGTGTAAAACCAGCAAATCTACAAGAGGTTAGTTTAAAACTAAAGGGTGTGGCATCTGAACTTTATTCAGTATTAGCAGGTACTACATTAGAACTTTTAAAAGAGAATATAAAAGCAAACGCAACTGTTAGAGTTATGCCAAATCTTTGTGCAAGTGTAGGTGAATCACTTACAACTCTAACAGGTGATATATCTTTAAAAGAGAAATCTTGCAAACTATTTGAAGCAATTGGAACAACAATTTGGTTAAGTAGTCAAAAAGAGTTAGATATAGCAACTGCAGTTGCAGGTAGTGGACCAGCATATTTAGCTTTAATACATGAAGCTTTATGTGATGGTGCTGTTAAGCAAGGGATGAAAAGAGTAGATGCAATTAATGTGACAAACGGACTTTTTAAAGGTTTTGGTAGTTTAATATCAATAATCCATCCTGCATTATTAAAAGATGGAGTTATGAGTCCTGGAGGAACTACTGCTGCTGGGTATTCTGCACTAGAGGAAAATGGTGTAAGAAACGGATGTATAAAAGCTGTTGAAGCAGCATATCAAGTAACACAAAAGTAGGAGAGATAAAATGGAAAATTTTTTAAAAAAAGCAAAAGAATCAAGCAGAATTATTTCACAATTAAGTAGTAATGAGAAAAATAAAATATTATTACAGATGGCAAATGCATTAAGAGAAAATAGTGATTTAATTGTCGCAAAAAATAATAAAGATATGAGTAGTGCTGATTTGAATAATCTCAGTTCGGCTTTAAAAGATAGGCTTTTACTAGATAAAAATAGAATAAACTCAATGGCAATAGCAATTGAAGAGATAGTAGCATTAAAAGAACCTACAGGTAAAATTCTTGATGGATGGATAACTGATGAGGGGCTTAAAATAGAAAAAGTATCTGTTCCAATTGGTGTTATTGGAATAATATATGAATCAAGACCAAATGTGACAAGTGATACAGCTGCTTTATGTTTTAAAAGTGGAAATGTTTGTGTTTTAAAAGGTGGTAAAGAAGCTCAACATTCAAATGAGATCATTGCTGAAGTTTTAAGAGAGGTATTGATAAAAAATAGTTTACCTAAAGAGATAATATCGCTACTACCAGATGCCTCAAGGCAGGGTGTTACAAAATTAATTAAAATGGATAAATATGTTGATTTGATTGTACCAAGAGGTGGAGAAGCATTGATACGATATATATCAGAAAACTCATCTGTTCCTGTTATAAAACATGACAAGGGTCAATGTCATGTTTATATAGATAAAGATGCAAATATTACCAAAGCTATAAAAATAGCAATAAATGCAAAATGTCAAAGACCAGGAGTATGTAATGCTATGGAAACTCTTCTTGTTGATAAAGAGATAGCAAATATAGCTTTACCTGCAATTGAAGATGCATTTGAGCAAGAGCATACACTACTAAAAGGTTGTACTAAAACCAAAGAGATAATTGATGTAGAGTTAGCAACAACAGAAGATTTTCATACAGAATATTTAGCAAATATTTTAAATATAAGAGTTGTTGATGGTGTTGATGGTGCAATTGAACATATAAACGAATATGGATCAGGACACTCTGAATCAATAATTACACAAAATATATCAACAAGTGAAATTTTTCTAAATAGTATTGATGCTTCGAGTGTTTATGTAAATGCAAGTACAAGATTTACTGATGGTGGCTCGTTTGGATTTGGAGCTGAAGTTGGTATTAGTACAAATAAATTACATGCAAGAGGACCTATGGGTATTGAGGGGCTAACTACATATAAATTTAAAATATATGGTGATGGGCAAATAAGATAGATCTGCTATATATGTCACTTAAAAGTTATTTATAAGCAATATTTTATAAATAAAGCATATAATTCCATCTTCTAAAATAAAGGGTACATTTATGAATATTTTAATTCCAGTAGATGATAGTGATATAGATGAAGCAAAATTAACAATACTTGATGATGTTAAGTATTGGTTGTTGCTTGATTTTGATGAAGGGAAAGTATTAAATTCTACTTTTTATCAAACAAGGGAAGAGATTAGTGATTGGGTAGATGTAGTAATAGTTCAAAATAACAAAGAATATGTTTGGCCATTTATGGAGCAAAACATAGCTGTTTTGATTGCACCTATGCAAAGATATGTAGAAGATATAGTAGAAGCATTTTTATTTAAAGAGCTTCACGAATTAACAAATTAAAAAAGGATTGAAATGTTTGGAAATAATGATTTAAAAGAGTATGAGTTAACACAAGAGGAGTTAGAAAAGCTTCAATATGCTAAATTTACTACTTCAAAAGGTATAATTTGGACAAAATTAACTCCACAAAATACACCAAATACAGTTGCAAACTTTGCACATCTAGCAAATGATGGATTTTATGATGGATTAAATTTTCATAGAGTAATAGAGGGATTTATGGCTCAAGGTGGTTGCCCTGATGGAACTGGTGCTGGGGGACCTGAGTGGTCAATAGCTTGTGAAACAAAAGCAGATGGCCAAGTTCATAAAAAAGGAACTTTATCTATGGCTCATGCTGGACCAAATACAGGTGGAAGTCAATTTTTTATATGTTTTGTACCTTGTCCACATCTTGATGGTGGTCATACAGTTTTTGGTGGAATTGAAATCACAGATAAAGAAAGCTTTAAAGTTTTAGATTCTGTTGCTCAAAATGATATTATTGAATCTATTGAGATTTTATCATCAAAAGATTAAATTGTTAAAAATATAAATTAAAAGGTTGCTTTTTTAAGTAACCTTTTTTTATGTAGTATAAAGAATTACAAACTCTTAATAAAGTTTAGATAAAATGTTTTAAAATTAAAAGGATACAGATACAATATGGCAAGATGGAGAGATGCAAAAAAAGGTAACATAAAACCTCAAGAAAAAACTAAATCTACAAAAGACAACAATAAAGATACAACTTTTTTAATCTCTGCTTCACCTTTATTTAGAATCAAAGCATTTATAACTGATATGTTTATGATTATGATGCCAATTATGTATTTAACAACTTATGTAGTTATGGATGGTGCAGAGTCTTTTAAAGGTAGTGATAATGCTCATTGGGTAACGATGACTATTTATGGATTGATTACTGTTTTGTTTTGGGTTAAAAAGGGACAAACTCCTGGATTTAAAGCTTATGATTTAAGAATTATTGATGATAATACAAAAAAACCACTAAGCTACCCTTTGGCTATTGCTAGATATTTAATGTTTATCTTTAGTGCTGTTTCAATTGTTGGTGTGTTGTTACCATTTTTTAGAAAAGATAAAAAAACTCTCCAAGATATACTTCTACAAACATCAGTTGTTCGTATAAACTCATAATCAAAATATATATGCTATTTTTCAAATTATCTGCATTTTATTTTTTCTATTTTGCAGCAGTTGGGGTATATATTATATTTTTACCAAAGGTATTACATGATATTGGTTATACCCCATCTGATATAGGTATAGTGTTAGCATTAGCACCTTTGATGAGATTTCTTACCCCTTTTTTATTTTTAAAGCATATTGAACTAAACCAAAATATATTTAAAATTATTTTGGTTTTATCTATTATCTCATCCTCTTTATTTTATTTAACTATAGATAATTTTTATATGTTTATGATAAATAATGGTATTTTAGGTGTATGTCTTAGTTTATTGTTGCCTTATATAGAGCTAATTGCCATAAAAGAGTTAGGAAATAGATATGGAAAATCTAGACTTTATGGTTCAATTGGTTTTATGGTTATTGCTTTAGTGTTAGCTAAATATTTAACTGAACCATATATTGCATTACATTATTATTTAGTAGTAACTATATTAACTGCAGTATTTGCTTTTAGTTTACTAAAATACGATGAGGATGAATATAAAAAAAATGAAAATGAAGAGGAGTTTTCACTTCTGAAATATTGGCCTTTTTGGGTAAGTTTGTTTTTAATGCAAGTTAGTTTTGGAGGTTTTTATAACTTCTTTACAATATATGAAACTACGCATGGAATTAGTTTGGAGATGACTAGCTATTTATGGTCATTTGGGATAGTATGTGAAATTGCTATGCTTTATTATCAAGCTCCCCTTTTGCAAAATAATCTCTTAAATATAATAAAGTTTTCAATTTTTATTACAGTTATTAGATGGCTTATGTTATATCTTTTCCCAGATAATATTACAGTGTCTTTTATAACACAAAGTATACATGCTTTTAGTTTTGGACTATATCATAGTGCTGTTATTATATATCTTTATAAGTTATACTCAAATAAAAAACTTGCACAACAATTTATGTTAGGTGTTGCATATGGGCTAGGTGGTTTTTTAGGTGCAATTATAGCTGGTTGGACCTATGGAGAGTATCTGTTTTTATTTTCTGCTTTAATTGCTTTTATGGCTTTAATTAGTTTGTATAAGTTTAAAGAGTTAAATACCTCAATTCATACTTGACCTAAATAATTACCTCTTTTACATCATCAAATACTTTAGCATTGCAGTATATTTCATATTTTGTATCAATAATACTATCTAATACAATTAAGCAGGATAAGTCATAAAAACTATTATTTAAAATTTGATCTCTTAACTCTAGTTCTTCATTAAATGATAGAGGAGTATATATAAGTTCAAAGATATTTTCATAGTTTTTTTTAGATAAGTGATTAAAATAATCTAATGAAATTAGTTTTACTTCATCTCTATTTAAATAGTGGACATTATTGAAAGACTTTTCAATTCTACCTTGCGTTTTATTGTTTTTTAGTGTTGAGTAGGCTAAAAAGTAAGAGGGTATAGTCTTTTTCGAAATAACAACTTTACCGCTTAAAAGCCTATAGTTTAAAAACCTTTGTTTTATGATTGTACAGTTATCTGTAGTATCTCTTTTTTTATAAAGCTCTAACCTCTCCTCTATAGATTCAGGAAGAATTTGTCTATTAATAGGGGAGATTAGTTCATCTACTAATTTATCTTGTGAGTCTCTTTGGGCATTAAGTGCAAATATACAACCACAATAGTTTTGCCTATAAAGATTATTCTTTTTTACCTCTTTGCCTTGTAGTTCAACTCCATTTCCGCTTCTATAGTCTCTAAATATAAATTCAATATCATATTTATTTGCTAAATTATTACCTATTATTTCAAGTTTATCTTGAGACTTTTTTGGACTGATTAAAAGAGTTGTAGTAAATTTATCGCACTTTAGTTCAAGTGCTTTTTTGACTGTAGTTTCTAAACGATTATCAAAACATACTGTACACCTATCACCTTTTTCTGGTTCGTTTTCAAGACCCTTTGTTATCTTTAGCCAAGTTTCTACATCATAAGGACCCTCTATTAGTTTAATACCAAGTTTTTTGCAGCTATATTCTACATCTAAATATCTTAGTTTGTATTCACTATATGGATGAATATTTGGGTCATAAAAGAAACCTATTATCTCTTCGTTTGGATATTCTTCTTGAATCTTTTTTAAAAAGTAGTGGCTATCTACACTACAACAGATATGAACTAACATCTAGCACCTTTTATAAATATAACTTGAAACTCAAGATAATTTAGAGTATAGTTTTTATATAAATTCTTTGCTTCTTTAAATGTTAAGCTATTTGAACTACCACTAACTCCTGAGTTTTTGATATAATCAAATAGAAGTTTTTTATTTTCGAATTCAAGTTTATAGTCCAAAATTTCGAAAGTACAATTAAAGTGGTTACTAAATGCCTCTTTTATAGTTTTTATATCTAAAATGGGAGATCTTTTTTTGGAAATATCAAATATAGTTTTAAAGGTGTTTGAAGTAAATAAAACAGCATTTATCTCATTTGAGATATTAGCTAAATTTTTAATAATTTTATTGAGGTCTTTTGACCATTGTAATGCAGATGAAGATAAAATTAAATCATAATTTTCATTTTTTATATTCTCTAAAAACTCATCATTATCAAAATCTAAACAAACAATATCAAGGTTTTTAGACTTAGGATGAATTTGACACATTTTATTTGAAAAATCAATAGCTTTATAGTAATCAAAATTAAAATCAATATTTTTAAAGATTTGACCTGACCCACATCCTAATTCAAGTATTCTTTTTGGTTTAGGGTTTAAACTTATCTCTCTAACTAATGCTTTTGATACTATTTGTTGTATTATATTGTAACTATTGTATTCATTTGCATGTTTAGAAAATTGATTATTTACATCAGAATTATTTGTCATAAGTTTAGTTTAACTTTATTTAATTGAGATTTAGATAAAATGCAAATAATTTTAAATACAAGGGTTAGTATGACATCAACATTATTGATAGTACAATTTGTTTTAGCGGTAATAATAACAATAGCAATATTACTTCAAAAAAGTTCTAGTATGGGACTAGGCGCATATAGTGGAAGTAATGAGTCTATGTTTGGAGCAAAGGGTCCAGCAAACTTCTTAACAAAGTTAACATTTCTTTTTGGTCTGTTATTTGTTTTAAATACGTTATTTTTAGGTTATCTTTATAATCAAGATAGGGAAAAAAGTGTTGTTGACAATGTTCAATTAAATACACTTATACCAACAGTTCCTACTTCTGCAACTACTCAAGCTCCAGAGATTCCATCAGCACCTGCAGCACCAATAAAATAGTTATTGATTAAAATGAGATATATATTTTTATTTATAATCTCATTTTCTCTTAGTTTTGCAAATTCACATATTTTTGTTTATCATAGATTTGATGATAGTCGGCATAAAAGTGCAAATACAACACTAAAGGAGCTTACAAAACAATTTGAATACTTTAAATCAAATGGTTATAAAGTTGTTCCTTTAGAAGATATACTAGAAAAAATAGAGAAAAAAGAAAAAATACCAGCTAAATGGGTAGCTTTAACCATAGATGATGCTTACAAAAGTTTTTATGAGCATGGATTAGAGGTATTTAAAAAATACAATTATCCTTTTAGTTTGTATGTATATGTAGAAGCTACAAATAAAAGATATGGCGATTTTATGACATGGGATCAAATCAAAGAAACTTCAAAGTATGGAACTATAGGTTTACACTCATATTCACATCCAAGACTACAAAACTTAACTACTCAAGAGATAGTTAATGATACAAAAAAAGCTTATGATATATTTGAAGATAAGCTTGGCTTTAAACCAACTATATATGCATATCCATATGGGGAATATACAAAAGATGTTAAATCTACTTTAAAAAATAACTTTAAATTTAGGGCAATTTTAAATCAAAATACAGGTGCTATAACTAAAAATTCAGATATATATGATATAGATAGAATAGCATTGGTTGGAGAGGTTAATTTAGAGCATAAGTTAAGATATAAGAGTTTTGATGTAAAATGGCAAGAGCCTTTAGTATTTCCAAAGAGTGGTGTACTAAAAAAAGTAAAAGCAATAGTATCTAAGGATATCAAAAATCTAAAACTTTACATAACTGGCGAGGGTTGGAGAGATATTAAAGTACAAAACGGTATTGTTGATGTAGATTTAAATCTTTATCTAAAAAGATCAAGAACAAGGATAATGCTAGGTACAGATGTATTTACAGTATCAAACAATGTAATAAATAAAATTAAAAAGGATTAAAATGTTAAATGAAATTTATGACGACACTAAGCTAAAAATGGAAGAGTCTTTAGAAGCTCTAAAGAGAAACTATATGACACTAAGAACTGGTAAAGTAATGCCAAGTATTTTAGATAACATAACTGTTGATTATTATGGTACTCAAACTGCACTTTCTCAAGTAGCAAGTGTTACAGTTCCAGATGCAACAACAATAAATATTGCACCTTGGGAAAAGCATTTAGTTGGTGAAATTGAAAAAGCAATTGCTGCTGCTAATATTGGTGTAAATCCTAATAATAATGGAGAAGCAGTACAACTATTTTTCCCACCAATGACTCAAGATCAAAGAAAAGAGTCTGTAAAAGGTGCAAAAGTTATGACTGATAATGCGAAAGTAGCTATTAGAAATATAAGAAAAAATGCAAATGATAAAGTTAAAAAACTTGAAAAAGATAAAGAGATAACAAAAGATGAAAGTAAATCAGGTCAAGATGAAGTACAAAAAATCACTGATGGTTATGTTGTAAAAGCTGATGATATGTATAAAGCAAAAGATGCTGAAATAATGAAAATATAGGTAAATTAAATATGAATGTAGAACAGATATACAAAGACTCATCAGCACTTTTAGAGGGGCATTTTAAATTAAGTAGTGGTAATCACTCTGGGTTTTACTTACAAAGTGCAAAGGTATTAGAGGATCCAAAAACAGCTAAATTATTAGCAGAAGCTTTAGCAGAGCAAATAAAAGCAAGTGGAATACAAGTAGATGCAGTATGTTCACCTGCTTTAGGTGGACTAATTGCAGGGTTTGCATTAGCAACTGCTTTGGATGTGAGATTTATCTTTGCTGAAAGAGTAGATGGAGATATGTCTATACGAAGAGGATTCGAAGTAAAAGATGGTGAGAAGTATATCATTTGTGAAGATATTATTACTACAGGTGGATCTGCACTAGAAGCAGCAAAGCAAGTTGAAGCTGATGGTGGAGAGATAGTTGCTTATGCTGCTTTAGCAAATAGAGGTTTTTGTACAAGAAGTGGTTGTAATGATGAACCAAAAACAAACTGTAAACTTCCTACAAATATACCATTGTTTGCTTTAGAAGATTTTACATTTGAGATGTATCCAGCAGATAACTGTCCTCTTTGTAAAGATGGTAGTGTTGCTTATAAACCAGGAAGTAGAGGAAACTAAGAAAACTTAAGTTTAAACTTATTTTCTACTCTGGCCCTAAAGTTAAATCTTTAGGGCTTTTTTATTACCATAATAACATAGCTACAGTAGTAGTAAGCAAAATAGCCAGAATATTAAACAATAACCCAAAACTAGCCATATCTTTTATCGTCAATACTTTACTACTCATAGCAATTGCATTTGGTGGAGTTGCAATAGGAAGCATAAAAGCATAACTAGCACATATAGTAGCAACCATTAAAATTAAGTTTGTATCTATATTAGATGCCATACCTAAAGAGTATATAATAGGTAAAGCTATAGAGATAAGAGCAGTATTGCTTGTGACTTCTGTTGTAAATGTTATCATTGCTGCAACAATTAAAATAAGTATAATAGGGTTTAGTTCTGTAAGGCTTAAAAGCATTTGTGATATAGAGTTTGCTAAACCAGTTGCTCCAAATGCAGCAGCGATACTAAAACCAGCACCAAATAAAAACATAATCTCATAAGGTATCTTCTTCGTATCATCCCACTGTATAAATCCAAGCTTTGGCATAAACATAAATAATCCATAAGCTAACAGTATACCAGCTTCACTCACTTTAAAAAATGAATTTACAAATAGTACAACTACCAAAGAACCAAGAATATAAACTAATCTTCTTTGGTCATCATTAAGGGTATTAGAACCTTCTAAATCATTTTCTACAGTTAATTTGTTTACTCCCATGGAAAGGATAAAAGGTACAATAGTAAGCATAATAATAGCTAATGGGATAGTTTTAAACATCCATTCTACAAATGTAAGCATCTCAAGGTTATTATCTTGTAAGAATCCCATTAAGATTAAGTTTGGAGGTGTTCCAATAGGTGTGATTATTCCACCTATACTTGCACCATATGCTACTGCTAAAACTAGTCTAATCTTTAGTTTTGTAATATCTGTGAGAAATAAAGCAATAGGCATTAATAAAAGAGCAGTTGTTGTATTTGATAATAATGAACTCAAAACCGCAGATGTAACAGCTAAAGCATATATTATTCCTCTTGAACTTGAAGGGAAGATACCTAAAAGTTTATTTGCAATAATTTTGTGAAGTCCTATTTTCTCAACAGCAACAGCCAATAAAAAACCACCTAAAAATAAAAATATGATTGATTTGGAGTAGTTAGCTGTTGTTGCACTAGTTGTAAGTATATCCAGTGCTGGAAACATCACAATAGGTAAAAGTGAAACTGCACCAAGAGGTAAAGCTTCATTTGTCCACATGGCTACTAGAAATACAACCATACCAATAAGTCTAGCTTGAATCTCATCAAATACAAATCCAGCTGCAAAATATCCCATTAATGCTAAAACTATAGAGATTAAAATATTTTTTAAAGAAGTTTCCATCAATAGTTTAAACCAACAGCATCTCTAATAATTTTTAATTTATTTTGTGCTATTTTTTTGGCTTTTTCTGCCCCATGTGCTAAAATCTCTTTTACCTCTTCTGGATTATTCATAAGGTGTTCTCTTCGTTCAATATATGGTGCAAAGTGTTCATTTATTTTATCCATAAGTGCAATTTTAAAATGTCCATAACCTTCACCTGGAGTAGCATATCTTTTTTGCATACTTAAAAGTTCATTTTGATCCATAAACAGTTCACAAAGTTTATAAACATTACAAGTTGAATACTCTTTTACATCATCAAGTTCTTTGCTATCAGTTACAATTTTCATAACTTGTTTTTTTAAACCTTTTTTAGTTCCAAACATATCAATAGTATTTCCATATGATTTTGACATCTTCGCACCATCAGTTCCTGGTACTGTTGCAACTACTTCATCTATTTTTGATAATGGCATAGTGAGAATCTCTTTATCTTTTCCACCATAAGTATTATTAAAAGTATTTGCAATATCTCTTGCCATCTCTACATGTTGGATTTGATCTTTTCCAACAGGTACAATATTTGAATCAAAAAGTAAAATATCAGCTGCCATTAAAACAGGATATGAAAATAGCCCATGATTAGATGCAATTCCTCGAGCTGTTTTATCTTTGTAGCTGTGGGCTCGCTCAAGTAGTCCCATTGGTGTATGATTTGAAAGTATCCAATAAAGCTCAAGTACTTCAGGTACATCACTTTGTACCCAAAATGTTGATTTTTCTGGATCCATACCAAGACTTAGAAAGTTGACAGCTGCTTCAAATATATTTTTTTGCAAAACCTCTTTATCTTTTACTGAAGTTAGTGCATGATATGAAGCTATAAAAGCAAACAACTCTCTATCTCCTGAGCCATCATCTTGAGACTCAATCATCTTTTTTATCATTCCAAAATAGTTACCTATGTGTATCGTTCCGCTTGGTTGTATCCCTGATAGTATTCTCAAAAATTAATCCTTAGTTGTGGTATTGTTTATATTGATATATTATATTAAAATATAGCCTAAATATTACTAATTGAAAATAACTATTTAGGTAATTCTTTAATTCTAAAAGTTTCAATATCTTTTTTGTGATAATTTATTTTTATCTCTTTATCAAAAGAGTTGAGATTTTCTGAGGTAAGCAAGTAATCTTCCCCCTCATATATTTTGTAAAATTGTAATCTTAATGCTAACTCTTTGTCTTTAGTATGTACATTTGATATATTTAAATCTTTAAGTTTATATGACAAATCCTTTACTATATGATAATCATATGCAAAATGCTTTTTATTATTTTCTAAAAAAAGATATAAATATTGATTAAAAATAAAAATAAAAAAATTTATAATCAATACCAAAAGTGTAATAGAAGCAACTGTATAGTGTACTTTTCTAAACTCCTTTAATCTAACTCTTATACTATGCATAAAAAGCTTAACCATTATTGGAATTGCAATCACAACAAAAGGTGCAAAGTCCTCAATAGCAATTTTTTGTCTAAGTGAAAACACCAAAGATAATGCTAAAGCTGTAATAGCAACATACCAATACATATCTTTTTCCCACTTTAATCCAATACGATATAATGAAAAAAAGAAATATAAAAATAATAAAGGTGAAAAAATTGTGGCATATACCCCAAATGTATCAATTAAGTAACCCCTTGGGCGTCCTCCAACTTCAAAACCATATATAGACATAGAAGTACCAAATAAAACTAATGAAACTAGTAAAAGTGTGTTGTCTCTTTTTTTTAAAGAGTAAAAAAATAAAGCCAAAAATAAAATTGCAAAAGAGTTATCAACAAATAAAAATAGAATTAGTAAGTAGTAGTGTTCTTTTTCTCTTATTTTGTACAAATAAAGATAAAGTAGTGTCCCAAATACTACAATGATTGATTCATTTACTAGTAGTGCTGCACTATTTAATCCTGGAAGTATCATAAATATAGATAAACAAAATACTCTATCCCATTGGGATTTAAAGTAATCATCAGTAAGTAGATACAAAAGAATAGAACTTCCAATATAAAATAAAATAAATGGAAATCTTAGTGCAAAGTCAGTTTGACCAAATAGAGATGTTGAAAAATTAGTGATAATATGTAAAATACTATCACCTTGGAAATATATCAAAGATTCTTTATAAGATATACTAAATCCATCCATCGTAAAAAGAAGAACACAAAAGTGAAATAATATAAGTGCTATAAAACTATAATTGTATCTATTTAAAATCATATCTTTAAAAAGTTATCTATCATCTCATGACCATATTCGCTCATTACAGATTCTGGATGAAATTGTACCCCATATATATCTTTATCTTTTATTTTTAATGACATAATCTCATCATCATCTAGACTTTTAGATGTTACTATTATATTATTAGGGAGATTTTCTTGATTTACTGTTAAGGAGTGATATCTTGTCTCACACATAGTTTGAGGTAAACCTTTAAATATAACATCATCTTCTAAAACTTTTATTTGAGATGTTTTTCCATGCATCATATGAGGTGCTCTTATAACTTCTGCTCCAAATACTTGTGCAATACTTTGATGCCCCAAACATATACCTAAAATAGGGGTAGTGTTAGCAAACTCTTTTATAACTTCTAAGCAAACACCAGCATCATCAGGAGTTGCAGGTCCTGGAGATATTACTATTTTTTCTGGGTTTAAAGCTTTTATCTCATCTACTGTTAATTCATCATTTCTAATAACTTTTAAATCAGCACCAAGTTCTAAACAATACTGCACCACATTATATGTAAAGCTATCATAGTTATCTATCATTAAAATCATATTATTTTCATCCTCTACAAAGCCCTATATAAAGGCTTTCTTGAAATATTTTTCTAAATTTTTATACTCTCAAGGGGCACCTAGTACTATTTTGGGTAGCACAGCTAGGGTAGCATAAATATTTATCTATTATATCTAATTAAAATTAGAGTGTTGTTTAAGTTTAATTAGATTACATATAAAATTTTTGAAGATACTATATCTATATGCTTCTGAAACTTTTGCTTGTGCTTTGTTTATCTCTTCTATTTGAATACTTTGTTTTGGAAAAATATCCATTTTCTAATTTTAATAAAAACTTCAAAGGAGAGGTGCTATAGTTATAAGACTAATTTACAAAAAGTTACATTTTTACTATACTGAGGAGAAGAAGATATACATAGCAGTGGTAAAATATTAAGATAAAATAAAAAACGATAAATCTATTACACGAAAGGTGAAGTATGAATACAAATTTAGGTAACAAAGAGATAAGGCTCAATAAAGAGAGCATGATTGTAACAGAAACAAATGCAAAAGGTGAGATAATATTTGCAAGCAAAGACTTTTGTAAATATGCAGAATATACAAATGAAGAACTAATGGGACAACCTCACAATGTAGTAAGACATCCATTTATGCCAAAAGCTGCATTTCAAGATTTATGGAATACTGTCCAAAAAGGTGAGATTTGGTCGGGAATAGTTATAAACACAACTAA
>JAYEMI010000069.1:0-8023 GCA_034718015.1 Campylobacterota bacterium
AAGCACCAGTATCGACTAAACACTGTGTATCCATAGAAGATATATCATCTTCTCTTGGATTTTTTAATGTTATGTTTGCATATACTAAACCCATAATATCTCCTCTTTTTATTTTAGTGTTCTACTAAAATACCAATATTAGTAATAGTACCAATATCTTCATAACTATATTTACTAATATCTGTATCTCCACTTACATAGTTTAGTGGTAAGTCTGTATCTGATACAGTCTTTTGTAGTACTATTACATTTCCATTGGTACCATTACTTGCACCATCTACATATCTATCTATAGATACTGCTATATCTTTTGGTATATTTGTCAAAATAATATAGTTGTTTATAGTGCCATCTGCTTTATATGAGCCTAGTTTTATTGTAACTATTTTATATCCTGTAAACTCTCCATCTACCATATATCTTGTTTTTTCTGGTTGATTTGTAGTTATTGATTTTGCTAGATTTATACCTGCACCTTCTATATCTGATTGGGTTGGTTCTACCCCATCAAAGTATCCATTTGGTGTATTGTCACTATTTGCTAAGTCACTATGATTATCAGCTAACTCTTTTCCCATACGGTCATAATATCCATTTATAACAACACTCCACTTTCCAGCAAAATTTTGATAAAACTGTTTGGTATCAGCAGATTTTATTATATCACCACCCGTCATAGATGCAGCGATTATTATACCTATAACAATAAGTACAATACCCATCTCTATAAGTGAAAAAGCTTTTTTAGAATTTTGTTTTTTTATCATCTTTTCCCTTTCATTTTATTCTATTTTTAAAATACTTCATAAAATACTTTAAGAATAAAATTTAAATAAAGAGAAAGGAAAATTCCTTTTCTCTTTAAAAATATTAATGTTCTAAAGTTACAACAACATCAACAACTTTTTCTTGTTCTACAGTAGGCCAAGCAGCAGAAGTGAATGTAGTTGCAGTAAGTACCGCTTTTTCAGTATTAGCACTTAACACAGAAGCTTCACCATTACTATTTTCATTAGCAAATGTAACTCTACCTCTTGTACCATCAATAACACTATCAACCATTTTATCAAATGTTTTTGCTACATCTACAGGAACGTGTGTATAAATAATTGCATTTTTTGCTTGTCCATCAACTGTAATGTAAGCAAAGTTAGCTCCTACAATTGCATCTTGTGTAAATTCACCAGACATTGTTTGAGTACAAACATCATTTGTATTTGTTTTAATAAGTTGATTAATATTCATACCAGCTGATGTAAATAATTCATCAAGACTATTAGGTGTAGTAACATTTAATTCATCAGTACATCTTACTGGTGCACTTGAAGTTGTAAATTCTTTAATAGCTCTAAGAGATGCACTTCCTGCATAGTTATAACCAAGTTTATCATAATATACATCCATTGCATTTATCCATTTACTCATATAGTTCTGAGTTGACTCTTTAACCTCTGCACCTTTAATAACATCTTTACCTTTCATTACTGCTGCAATAATTAAACCAATTACAACCATAACGATACCGATCTCAATAAGTGAGAACCCTTTTCTATTTCCTATTTTCATAGAAACTCCTTTTGTTTTTGTACTGAAACTTTATAATAATTTTGATATTTATACAATATGTAAATTTTTTTTACTTATATAATTATTAAATTTATTTAGTAATTGTTTTATTTATAATTTAATTATTTTTATCTTTAGTGTATATGTAGTGGTGTTTTGGAGGGTTATTTATTTTAGTAATTACTTTTTGTAACTGATTTGATATAATTTTGATATAATACCATTTAGATAACCAACAAAGGAAATATATGAATTTTTTAGATGTAAAAACAGATTATGCTTTTAAAAAAGTTTTTGGTAGTGATACTAGTAAAGATATACTTATTAGTTTTTTAAATGCTATTCTAGGTGATAAAAATCAAGACAAGCATATAAAAAACTTTCAATTACTAAAATCTTCTGTTTTATCTATAAATGGAACTACTGTAAATAACCAAAATATATTTATACGATTCAAAAATATATCAAGTACTAATGATATAGCATTGTTTTCAAATATGGATGAAATTGATTTAATATTAGAAGAAAATAATTATAAATGGTCTGATTTTGACTTTTTTTTCAATATATTTATATGTTCAGGTTTTGTGCTTTTTAAATATTCCTCAGATAATTATGTAAGTTTTATGTTTATTCCAGATAAATATACATATAAAATGGATTTAGTATATTTTGATGGCTTTATAGAACTTCCTAAGTTTAAAAAATCACTTAAAGAGTGTAAAAATATTGAAGATAACTGGCTATATTTTATTAAAAATAGTGAAGAACTAACAATAGTACCAAAAGATGTAGAAAATGAGATAAAAACTGCTTATGAGATAGCAAAACATGATGGAAGAACTCAAGGAATTGAACAAGAGAAAATAGATATAGCTATAAAATCAAAAGAACAAGGTATAAACAACACTACTATCTCTTTGATTACTGGTTTGACTATAGAACAAATCCAAAGTTTATGATCTCTTTATACTTTTAAAGTTATTTCAAATACTACACCATCAGTACTATTTGATACTTTTATATCTCCACCTATTTTAGATAAAAGTGTTTTGACCTTATATAACCCTATCCCTAGTCCACTTTGTTTTGTGGTATAAAATGGCTCGAATATTTTTTGGATATTTTCTATATGTGTTCCTGTGTCTTTGAAATGGATAGATATATTCTCTTTGTCCGTATCTATCTTTGTATCTTTTGTGATACATATATCTACTTTTATATTTGGTTCTTGTTTTTTCTTATCAGCTATATTTTTGATTAAGTTTTCTACTACTAGATATAGGGCTGTTTTGTTTTGCTGTATTGTTATGTTTTCTTTTATATCTATATCTAGCTTATAAATAGACGCTATATTTTCTATAAACTCTTTTAGGTTTATCTTTTCTTTATCATATATGAGTTCATCTGTACTATTTAACTCTAAAAGTTTTAGGATATTTGTGCTTTTGTCATTTAGCGTTGTTGTGCTTTGTTTTAGGTACTCAAATAATCTCTCTTTATCTTCTATGGTTTTGCATTGTTCTATATTGTAGTTTAGGGTCTGAAAGAATTGTGATATATTTTTTGTATCGTGTAGTATAAAGGTGTGAAATTTTGCTACATTTAGGAAACTTTTGTTTGTTGATTCTATTTTTAGGTGTAGGTCTTCTTGGATTATTAAAACTATTGTTTTTAGGATGATCTTATATTTTTCTACATTTTCACCTACATATTTTTTTGGGTATAGTTTGATTTTGATAGTGTAGTCGCTTAGTTCTACTATTTCAGAGATGGAATTTTTCCCTATTTTTTCAACTCGAAAATCTAAAAGTTGATCTTGATATTTAATAACAAATCCATAGTCAACAATACCAGCTTTTAACAATAAAGGCTCTAGTGTAGTCAAAAACTTCTCTACATCATAGTTTAAATCTTTATTTAGAGATATTATCTCTGCTAGGGTTGATATTATATTATTTATAAAGTATTTAAAATAAAAAAATATTCCTATACTCAATAAACCAACAAATATCAAAAAATAAGATAAATACAATTGATTCATAGTTTTGATAACCTTTTTTATTATTTAGGGTGCTTACTTAACGCATACTTAAGTTATTAAATAATATTATAGTGTATAAATTAAAATTGGAGATTAAAACTATGAAAAATATTTATTCTAGTTCTGCTGCTTTGCTACTTCCACTTGCTTTGTGTTTTAGTGGATGTAATTCTGTTGTAGAAGAGAAAGCTTATGATGACACTTATGTAGATATGCAAACTCTTACATATACTTTAGATGATACTTCTTTATTTTATGATAATGGTGGTGAAACAGAAAACTATAGTAAAAAAGGTAGTGTATTGACTGTTGTACCTCAAAAAGATGGCAAAAAAGTATCTGTAAGCTTTACTTCATTTGAAACTGAAGCTTGTTGTGATAAGCTTAGTATTTATGATGGAAATAGTACAAGTAGTGGATATATAGGAAGTTTTTCAGGTACAAATATACCCCCAAATATTATCTCAACTGCATCTGATGGTGCATTAACTTTTGCATTTGATGTTGATAGTGAAAACAACTCTACAGGATGGATAGCAACTTTAGATGAAGTAGATAATGAAACAGCTCTTTATATGAGAGATGGTAGCTATAAAGTAAATAACGCAATCGCGTTTTACGATGGTGGTGGTGATACAAATAACTACATGGATACAAATAAAACAATCACTATATATCCTAATACAATCGGAAAAAAAGTATCTATAGAGTTTGATAGTTTTGATACTGTTCCTGATTCTGATTATATGTATTTATACGATGGAAACTCTACTAGTAGCCCAATTGTAGGTGGATTTAGTGGAAATGCAGGTGCAGTTCCTCCATCACTTACTTCTACTGCATCAGATGGTGCTATCACCCTTGCTTTTAAACATACTGATACTACTGACTATACATATACAGGATGGTCTGCAAATATTTTTGAGACAAGTTTTATAGACAAAATATATATGAGAGATGGTAACTTTACATTAACCCAAGAAACGACTTTCTTTGATGATGGTGGCGAAAACTTTGGATATACAGGAGCTGATAAAAACCTTACTATTTATCCATCTAATCCATCAAAAGATGTAACTATCTCTTTTAGTTCATTTGATACAGCAGATACTGATATACTTAGAATATATGATGGAAATGCAACTGTTCCATATAAAGAGTTTAGTGGAGAAGATACACCTGAAGATATAACATCTCAATTTGATGATGGTAGACTTGAAATAGGATTTATCTCATCAACAACTCAATCAACTCACGAATATGAAGGTTGGGAAGCAACGCTGGGTGAATAATAAAAAAATCATATCTTGACAACTGTTAAATATTTATATATAATAGCATCATTGTTAAGCACAACATTTCCTTTAATGGTAAGCTGATTACTTACTTTTGGTTAAAGGGTTTAAAATTAGGTAGGGGTAAAACCTTACCTTTTTTTATTAGTGGGTTTTTAAGGTGGATTTTTCCATAAGGAATTGTTGTGCAACAAAAAATGGTAATAGTCTTATTTTTACTGTGTGTCGTCTTAGTACTTCCACTTTATTAATATTAACAATAAGGGATTTAATCACCCCTTATTGACTATTATCTCATATCTGAATATGAAATTTTAAACACTTCAATCCAATCTAATCTCTACTTATTCCATACTTTTTTATAAAATAGTATATATTTTCCCTTTTTGTATTCAAAAGCTTTGCACATTGGTAGATATTAAAATCATTTTGTTTTAGTATCTTGACCAATAAGTCTTTTTCTAGATGAGTTAATGAGTTTTTTATCCCATCTTTTGCATCCACACATTGATCTAGCTTATAGATATTTTCTTTTTCTAGTTTTTGTTCATTTTCTTTGAAAAGAATTGCTCTATTTAGTGAGTCTATTAGTGTGGGGATTGACACTGGCTTGTTAAGGTAGTCAAATACCCCCTCTTTTATGAGCTGTTTTACCACATCATCTGATTTGTTTGCAGTAAATACTATAGTTTTTATACTTTGCTCTACTGTTTTTTTTGATATCTCTATACCATCAAATTCATTCTCTAAAGCTAAATCTACTAGTGCTATATCTACATCGTTATTGATTATGATATCAAAACTCTCTTGGATATTTGAAGCTTCAAACACCTCATCAAACATAGACTCAATAGAAAATCGTATTTGTGAGCGTAAAAGTTGGTCATCGTCTGTTAAAAGTAAAGTCATAGTTAATATTCTCTTTTCATAATAGTATACAATTTTACAAAAAAATTATGTCATAACTATGTTAGTGATGGGACAGTTTAAGATCATCCAGCACTTGCACCCATGAGTTGTAGAGTTTTAGCTATAGCGAATGTTGCTCCTGCACCAACAGCAACACCATAAAAAGCAAGTTTCCAAGCTTCATAATTGATTTTTTTCATTTCAAGTTCAAGCCTTTGTTGCTCTTTATAATATCTCTTATCATAGTCTTTAATTTCAAGCTTGAGTTTTTCTATCTCTAAAATTTCTTTTTCATCAATTGTAGTCATCTTTTATCCTATAGAGTTGTTATATTAGTATATATTTGAATTAGTTAACTAATGCAACTATATAATCTTTTAAAAGTACAGTTAAAATAGTAGCTATAATTAACCATTGAATTTTATCAAATTTTGCATCTACTTTTGAGATTTTATCGTCTAATTTTGATATATCTTGTTTTAAGTTTATTTCCACTTTTGAGATTCTTTCTTCTACTTTTAATATATCTTGTTTTAAATTTGTTTCGACTTTTGAGATTTTATCTTCTAATTTTGAAATCTCTTGCCTTAAGTTTGTTTCTACTTTTGAAATCTCTTGTCTTAAGTTTGTTTCTACTTTTGAAATATCATGCTTTAGTTCTGTTCTTGCTGTTTCTAACTCTTCTCTTGTAGCTACATGTTGAGTAGAATGTAGAAGAAATTGCATTATATCTTTTTGAGTTAAATTTTCATTTGGTATCTCTTTACTTAAGTCTATCATCACTACTCCTTATAATATTTAAGTCATTATATAAAAAAAGAGATTAAAAAGGTATGAAGATGAAAAATTAAAAGAGATAGAAAAAAAGCTTAGCAGGATCAAAAAGTATGCAGGAAGTGGACAATTTGAAGATAGGTTTAACAATCTTACTTCAAGGCAATTAAGGGAAAAAACGGCTAAGGAAAGAGAAGATGAATCTTAAAATATATTTAGATACAAATATTGTAGCAGATATTATTGATTCATCAAGAACAGGACACGATATCTCATTGGAGCTACTAGAGTTTTTGGTTCTGAATGGTTACGAGATATGTATCAGTGAGGATATGCTGTCAACATTATACTAACTTTTAAACAAAATTTTTACAAAGATTTTCTATTACAGATTCATACTCATTTTGTGTCAATTTTGCAATCTTATTTTTGATCCTAACTTTTGATAGTGTTCTTATTTGATTGATTAAAATATCAGAATTCTCTTTTAGGTTATCCCTTGAAGTTACTCTCATTCTATATGGTTTCATATCATCAATAAGATCAGTTGACAAAGGGATAAGAATAACTGTATCTAAAATAGAGTTTTCATCATCTCCAGATATAATAACAGCTGGTCTAATCTTGCCAACTTCATCTCCTTTCTTTGGATATAGATTTACAACAACTATATCACCTCTATTTAATTCCATCATCAACTCCTAGTTCTGAAAACTCTAAATCTTGATGTTGTTTTAGTTTATGAAGTTTTGCTAGTTTTTCTTGTTTATCTATTTTTTCATAAATGGTTTTATTATATCATCATACTTTGAAGAGATAAAATACCCTAGTGTGGTATGTTTTCTTCTGTCTATTATCTGTGCTATACCGATAGCTTTTATTAAAGATGGTTTATTTTGTATCTCTGTTACACCATAAGTTAGCATAATATACCCTTTCTAGTTCTTTATTCTATTAGTATTATATCTAATAGAATAAAATATATCAAGTTATTGTCTTTTACCATTTTTGTAATCTGATGAGATCTGTTTCAATTCTGACATCTTCCCTTTTGAGTTTTAATATGGGGTCTGACGCTTTTTTATCGTCTATTAGTAGTAAAATAAATTGTCTCTTTTAAAAATGAAAGTTATGAAATATAAGTTTACGGTGTTCTTAAGAAAAGTTTCAATATGGGGTCTGACCCCTTTTTTCATACCTAAAAGTGAATTTTTAATACCATCTGACACATCTACGTTTGACTCTAAATGATAAATATTTTCCTCTTTTAATTCAGCTTCATTTTTAGTAAATAAAATAGCACGATTTAAAGAACTAATGATACTATTCATATCAATTGGTTTATTTAAATAATCAAATACACCAATTTTAATAAGTTCTTTTGTGATATCTTTTGATAAATTTGCAGTAAATACAATAGTCTTGATATTTGACT
>JAYEMI010000070.1:0-7989 GCA_034718015.1 Campylobacterota bacterium
ACACTTATCATGACACATAATAAAACTTTAGCTGCTCAAATATACTCAGAGTTTAGAGGATTTTTTCCTGATAATCATGTGGAGTATTTTATCTCTTATTATGATTATTATCAACCTGAAGCTTATATACCTAGAAGTGATCTGTTTATTGAAAAAGATAGTAGTATTAATAGTGAGCTTGAAAGACTACGACTTAGCACAACTGCTTCACTTTTAAGCTTTGAAGATATTATTTGTGTAGCATCTGTATCAGCTAACTATGGACTTGGTAATCCAGAAGAGTATAGAACAAATGTTCAAAAAGTCGATATCGGTCAAGAGTACAGCCAAAGAGCAATGCTGCTTAAGCTTGTAGAGATGGGATACAAAAGAAATGATAAGTTTTTTGATAGGGCAGATTTTAGGGTAAATGGTGATGTAGTTGATATATTTCCAGCTTATTTTGAAGATGAGTTTATAAGGTTAGAGTTTTTTGGTGATGAGATAGAATCTATTCGAAAACTAGAGTATTTGACAAATAATATGGTTGAAGAGCTAGATACTGTTACTATATATAGTGTAAATCCATTTGTTGTATCACAAGATAGATTAGCTAAGGCTGTTGAGTCTATAGAGAAAGAGCTAGGTGAGAGACTTGACTATTATACAAAAGAGGAAAAACATGTTGAGTATCAAAGACTAAAACAAAGAGTTGAATTTGATTTAGAGATGATAGAAGCTACAGGGATGTGTAAAGGTATTGAAAACTATGCTAGACTTCTAACAGACAAAAAACCAGGGGAAACACCATACTCATTGATAGATTATTTTGAAGCGATGAATAGACCATATTTACTAATTGTTGATGAGTCACATGTAAGTTTATCACAGTTTAGAGGGATGCATGCAGCAGATAGAAGCAGAAAAGAGGTTTTGGTTGATTATGGATTTAGACTACCATCTGCACTTGATAATAGACCTTTAAAGTTTGATGAGTATATAAATAAAAAAGCTAACTTTTTATTTGTAAGTGCTACGCCAAATGATTTAGAAGTAGATATGAGTAGTGTAGTAGCCCAACAAATCATACGACCTACAGGATTACTTGATCCAGTTATAGAGATAATGGATAGTGAATTTCAAGTTGAAAAACTACATGATGAGATAAAAAAAATAACAGCTAAAAATGAGAGAGTTTTAGTAACAGTTCTTACAAAAAAGATGGCAGAGGAGCTTGCAAGTTATTATGCTGATTTAGGTATAAAAGTTAAGTATATGCATAGTGAGATTGACGCTATACAGAGAAATCAAATTATTAGACAACTAAGACTTGGGAAGTTTGATGTTCTTATAGGGATAAACCTTTTAAGAGAAGGGTTAGATATACCTGAAGCTTCATTAGTTGCAATTTTAGATGCGGATAAAGAGGGATTTTTAAGAAGTAAAACATCTTTAGTACAAACTATGGGAAGAGCAGCTAGAAACTCAAATGGAAAAGTGATACTCTTTGCTAAAAAAATAACAGCTAGTATGCAGTTTGCAATAGATACAACAAGCAAAAGAAGGGAGATACAAGAGGCTCATAATAAAAAACATGGTATCACTCCAACTACAACTATACGAAAACTAGATGAAGATTTAAAAATGGAAGAGTATGATGATGTAGCATTAAAAATGGATCGTATGGAGAAAATGCCAGCTGCTGAGAGAAAAAAGATGCTCATTGAACTAAATGCTCAGATGAAAAAAGCAGCAAAAGATCTTAATTTTGAAGAAGCTATAAGACTTCGTGATGAGATAGATAAAATCAAAAAAATATAAAGGAAAACTATGCATGATGAAAAAACACTTGAACAGTTATTAAAAGTAAAAGATAGAATTAGTTTCTTTAAAGATCTAAATGATGAGGAGATAAGGTTTTTAATCAAAGATATAGTTTTTAAGAGATTTGAAAACAATGAGATAATATTTTCTCAAGGTGAAAATAAAGATGAGTATATTTACTATATTATGAAAGGTTTTGTCAATATAAATCTAAGAGATGAGTTTGGTATTAGAAAAAATGTAGCTACAGTCCATCATGGCTCAGTAATAGGTGAGATGAAACCAATACTTGATGAGGGTAGAACTGCTGGATGTGTTGCAGGGACTGCTGGTGCAGTGGTGATTGGTTTTACGATAAAGCACTATGCAAGTGGAATACAAAGTGATGCTTATGCAAAATTTTATAGAAATATGGCATATATCTTAGCTAAAAAAATAAAAGAGACTAATAAAAGGGTAAGATAAAAGTGTTTAGAGAGTTTGACTATACAGATCTAGGGGGTACACTTTATACTCCAGCTATAAATAAAAAAATAGTTGAATTATCAAATGGTATAAAATTTCCTTTTTTAAAATCAATTGTATTTTGTCTTGAAGATGCAATTAAAAATAGTGATTTAAAATTTGCCATGCAAAATATACAGTTTTTACTAGATAATATAAAACAAACAAATATAAAAGTATTTATAAGACCAAGAGATGAAAAAAACTTAACTGAAATATTAGAACTAAGAGGTATTCAAAAAATAGATGGCTTTGCTTTAGCTAAGTTTGGTACATATAATATGAAAAACTATTTCGATATTTTAAATCATAAAAAGATAAAAACAAAATATCATATCATGCCAGTTCTTGAATCCAAAGATATGTTTGATATATCTAAATTAAAACAAATAAGAGAGCTTTTACTGACACAAGAGAAACACAATATTTTAACTTTAAGAGTTGGTGGTGAAGATATGTTTAGGTTTATGAATCTAAAGAAAAGTTGTAAAGATTCTATCCATGATTTTCATATAAGCTCAAAAATATTTGCCGATATTTTTAGTGTATTTAAACCATATAGTTTTAATATTACTGCACCTGTTTACAACTGCTTGGAAAATGAAGATATATTTAAAGCTGAGGTTTTAAGAGATATAAAAGAGGGTTTTTTTGGAAAGACCATAATTCATCCAAATCAAGCTTTAATAATAAATCAACTTTATAAAGTTTCACAAGGTCAATATGACGAAGCAAAAGCTATTTTAGATAAAACAAATGAAGCTATATTTAGATTTAAAGATAAGATGTGCGAGCCTTCTGCTCATAGTGTATGGGCAGAAACTATACTAAAGCTAGAAAAAATATATGGTATGAATGATACTATCTAGTAGTATTTAAACAAATGCTTTTTTATTATCAACATAATTATTGATTAAATATACTAGTATTATATTTACAAGTGTTACATATATCAAATTATCAATTAGATATATTAGCCCTAAAAATAGTATATTAAATATAAAGGCATATGATACAATTTTTTTATGAGACCATCCACTTTGATTTAGTCTTTGGTAAGCGTGTTTTTTATGTGCAGTTGTGATTGATTCACCATTTTTATATCTTCTTATAATTGTAATTGTTGCATCAAAAAAAAATAAAGATAATAAAGTAAGCCAAATATAAATATTTCCATTTGCATTGTCAGAAAAGGCAAATATAGCAAATATAAAACCAAGTGTTGCACTTCCCACATCTCCCATAAAAATAGAAGCTTTATCTTTAAATGGAAAATTAAATATTAAAAATCCAAGTGAAGTAACAACTATAACTAAGCCAATAGAGCTATTAAAAAACATAAACATTCCCATACCTATAGTAACAGAGGTAGCACCTGCATACCCATCAATTCCATCTAAAAAGTTATATAGATTTGTAAGCCAAATAATAACAATAAATGCAAATATGTTTACCCACAAGCCACTAATACTAAACAATAAAAAGTCAATACTACTAACTCCACCTAAAAAATATAAAGCTAATACAGATGATACACTTTGAATAAATAATCTTATTTTTGAAGAAACAGAGATAATATCATCAACTAAACTTATGATGACTATTGGTAATGAACACCACAAAGCATAAAATAATTCAGTAGTTAATTCATTTTTGAAATATACCAATCCTATATAAAAAACTATAATGATAGCTAAACCACCACCTCGTGGTGTTGCAGTTGTATGAGAACTTCTATCATTTGGTATATCTAAAAAAGATTTTTTTATTGCATATTGTTTTATGTAATATGTCAATAGAAAAGATAAAATAAATAGAACTAGATATATCAAGAGTTCTACTTAAATCTTTAGTTTATACACTTTTGCAAGTGGATTTAAAATAACAGCCTCAAATAACTCTTTGTCATAGTTTTCAAGTACAAACATCTGAATAAATAGAGAGTTATAGATATTTTTATCAACAATCAAAAATTTATTGTAACTTTTCATATATATTACACTTATTGGTGAGTTTTTATTTAATCTCTGTATGTTTTTTTGTAACTTACCTTTGTTGTCATAATATGTGATAGCCAAATTAGCTATCTTCACTTTTTGAGTACCTATTTGTATCTCACCTGTATCTTGTAGTATCTTTATATTATTTCCTAAGTCAATAATCTTTCCACTATCTTTTATACTTTGAGATTGGTAAAAAAATGGTCTCTTTTTTTCTTTACCAGTTTTTAGATTAATATTACTAAAAACTCCAACCGTTGGAAAAATATTCAACATTCTACTTGGTAGATATAGAAAAATATCTCTTGTCTTTTGTGGTAGCTTATAATCATCCATCATAAGTTCATCTAGCATCATATTTGGATCGATTTGATCTTTTTGTTTATTTTTAAATATCTCATTGGCTACTATTTTATAACCACTACTTACATATGTTTCAACTGCCAAACGACTTAGGTTTGCAGCTTGTGTTTGAGAATCTGTATTTAGTATTTGAGATATTATAAAATTATCTTGATTATGTTTTCCTCCATCTATTAGTGTATTTGTATTTGAATAGTACCAGATAGGATATCCATAGTCCCACCAAGTAAGTGTATAGTCTTTTGGACTTGATATAGTTTTTAGTTTATCAAGTATTTTTACCTCATTTTTTGTAAATACTGTAGGAACTTTATAGTTTACAATATGTTTAATATTTGGAAACAACATAGCTGCTGTTAAAACTATAATCATACTATATCTAGCTATCTTATTTTCTGCAAATGAAGCTATCACATAAAATAAAAACACAGAACCCATAGCAGCAATAGGTACAGCATAAACTGTAAATCTTAGTCCACCCCATAAAGAGAATATACCAATACCAATTAAAGGTAATGCCAAAATAAAAGGACGATATTTTATCACTAATAAAATATAACCAATAAGTGAAGCAATAACACCTATTGTAGAACCACTAATACGATTTGCCATTGTTTCAAATGGTATTTGCCCTGCTTCACGTACAGTTTGAATAACTTGAAAAAACTTTAGTCCTTCCTCTTGAACTCCTCTATCTAAGTACATAGAAAACTTACTTATGATTAATCCTGATATATTACTACCTGTTAAAAATATAATAGCACCCAATATTGATAAATAAATATATAATTTAAAAGGTAATATTTTCTTTTTTAAGAATATAAACATAGCTAATACAATTATTAATTTTAGATAAAATACTATATTTATAAGTGATACAGATAATATTGTAATGGATATATATGTAATATTACATTTTCTATTAAATACTAATAAATAAATAGATAGCAGTAAAAACATAGCATAAATAAGAGATAATCCTTGAGGATAAAAAAGTGGATAAATTATAATTAAAATTGATGCATATAAGATATTAGTAATTGATTGTTTAACTAAAATAGAGATGAGACTAAATAAAACCATAAACTGCATTAGTACTGCAAACATATCAGAATCATAATAACCAACCATTGTTCTATTATAATAACTCCAAGCTATTGAGCCTATTAGTGCTGCAAAAAAACCAAGAAGTGTTTTATTAAATAGTCGCATTAATAATATTATCGGAATTACTACTAAACTTGAAATAAAAGCAGGCATATATAAGATAATAGTATCTAAAGAAAAAGGTGTGATTTTAGTTAATAACCATGTTGCGTATACAACACCAGGATAATCCCTAATGGAAGTTGATAATTGATTATTATAAGTATTTGTATCAAATAAAAAGTTTTTAACTGCAGTTGCAAAGTAATAACCATCATTAGTATTTACCATTAACTCATTATTCCACATAAAAGCATCTGTTCCATTAAATTGATAAACCCATATCATTCGTATTGCAACACTAAAAATATATGCTAATGAAATTAGTCCTATTAATGTTTTTATTGATATATTTTCTTTTTCCAGTTTTATTAAATTCAAATTCTTATCCTTCGATTAGTTTTATATATTTCATTGTTAATTTTTTATAAATATGATTATTTATAACATATTTATGTCCACAAATACCCATTTTATCTAGCTTTTTATTTTCTGTATTAAATAATTTTAATACAGCATTTTTAATAGCCTCACTATCTTCAGATTTTATACTTATACCTGATTTTGATATCTCCACTAAACTTTCTTTTGTTTCTATTGCAAAAATAATAGGTTTACTACTATACATATAATCAAATAGTTTATTTGGAGAAACTCCAAACTTAAATAATTTTTCTTTTTTTAAACCTATATAACAAACATCAAAATACTTTAGCATACCTTGCACTTGTATTTTCGGAATTGGTTCTATAAATGTTACATTAGTAAGGTTATTAAAGTCACAATACTCTTGTAACTTTTGTTTCTCACCACCTTTACCTACAATAATAAAATGTATTCTATCATTTTCTTTTAATTTATTTGCTGACTGCATAAAATATTCTAAAGCATTTGCAATACCTATTGTACCAACATATCCTACTATAAATTTATCTTTTGGAACTTTACTTAGAAGCTCTTTTGATATCTCTTCGTAGTTTTGCACTTCATCAAGATTTATTCCATTTGGTATGTATCTAAATTTTTTTTCATCCATACCACGTGATACCATATGCTCTTTTGCATTTGGCAGCAAAGATACCACATATTTAGCTTTTTTATATCCAAACTTTTCAAACCAACCAAGAAACAATACCAATGGGTGATATTTAGAAAAATTTCCAAGTTCTATTAAACTCAATGGCCATATATCACGCACCTCAAAGATAAACTCTATCTTAAATATCTTCGACCATATATAGGCATTTAGAACTGGGAAAAGTGATAATGATGAAACAATAATTACATCTGGTTTTTTTATCTTGAATATATTAAAAAATAAAAGATTTATCATAAATATTAGCATATTTAGAACTCTACCTATACTTTTCGAACTTTTATATTTTGGAGTTTTTACCCATACATAATCTATATCATCAATCTTTTCATTTGTAAAAAGTCCATTGGTTTTTGGTATGTTTGTAAACAGATGAGAATATGAACCTGCAAATATAGTCACATTATATTCTTGTTTTACAAACTCTTTGGCTAAATAGTAACTTCTGTAGTTCATACCATAATATGGTGAGCCTGTGTATTGGTTAATTATCCAAATATTTTTCACAAAATTCCTGACTACTAAGTAGTTCTATATCTTTACTTACAAAGTTTTTATCATTTGATATAATCAGATCACATTCATATTTTTTTGCCATTACATATTGTATCGTATCTTCTAAATCTTTGTAGTCACTATCGCTTATCATTAAGCTACAAGTTTCTTCAATCTCCTTATTAGAAAACTCTATAATTTTTAAAGTTTTACTAATATTTTTAATATTTAATAAAGCATTTTGCTTATCTATTTTTGCATTTATATAATAAATAGTTGTTATTAAATCGCAACTTGTAAATACTTTGGCATTTGTCACAATATAATCATAAAGAGCTGAACTATATTTATGTGATGGTCTTTTTAAATCAAATTTATCTAAAATTATATTTGCATCTAAAAATACTCTCATATTTCAGAACCCATTTGAGCTTTTATAGACTGAATAGTTTTTCCAACTAAAGAGCCTGGAGGCATTGGAACGATCGATTTTAATGCTTCAAGTTTTTCTTGTACAGAATA
>JAYEMI010000071.1:0-7773 GCA_034718015.1 Campylobacterota bacterium
TAGTAAATGTAAAAAAAACTAAACCTGCTATTTTTGAAGAGTTTAAATATATCGAGCATACAAGTTATTGGTCAAGGTCTCAAGATATTACAAATGATGCCTATGCTTGGTATGTTGGTTTTAAAACTGGTGCAACTTTTAAAGATAGTAAAGATTATGATTGTTATGTAAGATGTGTAAGAAGTAGATTTAAAAAATGATAAAAGTTTTCTTATTGTTAATTCCATTTTATCTTTATTCTTTAGTTAGTCCTTATGAAAGCTTATCTAATGATGAAAAAATAAATATTTTGATAAATCAATTTTTAAATGAAGAGTTAAAAGAAAATATACCTAATCCACCAATAAAAGGTAAACTACAAGATTCAAGCCCAATAGTTCCTGTTAAATATGAACAACACTTCTCATTTATTCAAAGATTTAAGGCAACAACAGAAAGTAGAGCACAAGAGCAACAAAAAATTGACGATAAGTATCTTGGTGATGTTGGATTTTACAATGGAAAATTAAAAACTCTTAAAAAGTTTTATTCAAAAGATGAAAATATAGATCCAATTATTCAAAATGCTATAAATAAAACATATAAAGTTTTATATGGTAAACCAAAAATCACAAAGTTACAATATGATAAAACAAAAGATGAGTTAACAGCTATCTTTTTTGTTTCAGATATATATGGTTTCAATAAATTTGAAGATAAAAATATAACTTTTGATATCCCTACTGATTATAAAAGTAAATTTAAAGAGATCTACAGGGAAGCATTTATAACTTTAGCTATTAAATACAAAAATAATATACTTACTTTAGATCATATAGTTGCTTCATTATATGGGACAAACTATAAAGGCTACTTTAATGAGAAGAAAAAAGAAAAAATTAAACTAGAAATAAAGATAAATAATGATATATTTCAATTAATTAAAATCAAGGATAAATAGATGATAAAAACACTTGGAAGTTTAGCACTTATAGGTACATTTTCATTTTCAATGGAATTTTATGCAAAATTAGAACCATTAAACACTTACAATATAAAATCTTCAGTTAGTGGTAATATAACTTATGTAAATAAGAGTATTGAATCAAAAAACATATTAAAAGATACAGTAATCAAAATCGATTCAATTGTTAATAAAATAGATTTAAAACAATCAGTTTTAAAATTAAAAAGCTTAGAGGATATTTTAGCAATAGAAAATAGCACACTAGAAAGCTATAAAAAAATATCATCAAAATCAAAATTTGATAAAGATAATCAAAAAATAAAGATTTTAAATATAGAGTCGTCTATGAGTGATCTTAAAACAAAAATAGCAACACTAAAAGATCAAATAAAGAAAAAAACTCTAATTGAAAATGATAAATATATTTATAATATTGCTGTAGAGATTGGGGATTATGTAAATCCAGGAACTTTGCTTTATACAGCAATGGACTTAACAAAAGGTAAACTTGAAGTTTATATCCCAATGGATAGTGCTAAAAATATAAAAAATAAAACCATATATATAGATGGCAAAAAATCTAATCTAAAAATATCAAAACTATACAGCGTAGCAGATTCAAAACATATCTCATCGTACAAGTGCGAAATAATAGTAACAAATCCAGAAACTTTTTCAAAACTAACAAAAATAGAATTTAAATAACTCTGTAGATACTATTGACATATAGAGAACTTTTCAAGCAAAATAAAATTGTAAGGCAGATATCTGCTTTACAATTTATAGCATATTTTGGTGCATGGTTTTCAAATGTAGCAATATATTCAATGCTTGTTGATTTTGGTGCAAGTGCTATTATGATATCAATAGTAACTGCTATGCATCTACTTCCTGGAGTTATACTAGCACCTTTTAGTGGTAGTTTAGTTGACAGAATTCCTGTAAAACCACTAATGATAGCCCTACTTCTTACTGAACTTACTATGACACTTTGTTTTTTACTGATAAATTCACTTAATGATATTTGGATGTTACTTATCTTTTTGTTTATCAGAATGGGTAGTGCTTCTATATTTTTTACAACAGAGATGACACTTTTACCAAAGCTTCTAAAAGGGGAAGCACTAGTAAAAGTAAATGAACTACACTCAATAATTTGGTCGTTTACTTTTACTGCAGGGATGGCTTTTGGTGGAATAATAGTAAATTTATATGGTATAAAAGTATCATTTATGATAGATGCAATGTTTTTCTTTGCAGCCTTAATAATTTTATCTCAAATCAATTTTAATATAAAAGCTACAAAAGTAGAGTTAAGTATAATAGAATCTATCAAAGAGGGTTTAACTTATCTAAAAAACAATAAACATCTTTTTCATTATATATTTCTTCATGCTACAGTTGGATTAACTGCATTTGATGCACTTGTAACCTTACTTGCTGATTATCATTATAAATATGTATTAGCAGTACCTCTTGCAATTGGTCTTACAAATGCAACAAGAGCATTAGCACTTATGGTTGGTCCACTACTTATTAGTAATTGGATAACTAAAAAAAGGCTTTTATATGTCTTTATAGCTCAAGGGATTACTATACTTTTTTGGAGTATGATACAAGAGAATTTTTACATAGCTTTATTTGGAGTATTTTTAACAGGACTTGCTACAACAACAATATGGTCATATACATACGCAATGCTTCAAGAACAAGTAGACCCTCTATATCTTGGTAGAGTTTTAGCTTACAATGAGATGATATTTATGGTAGTAAATATATCAACAACAATATTCATAGGTCTAATGGCATCTTTAGTTGGACTTGATATAATTACAGCTATTTTAGGACTTGGCTTTATAGCTATTGCATATTATTATAAAAGGGTATTTTTATGAATGAAAATTTAGAGATGGAAGATATTGAACAAAGAGTACTTTTATTAGGCTTGTATAAAAAAGAGCAAAATGAAACATTTAAAGATATATTAGAGGTGATGGAAAACTCAAGAGTGTTTACTAAAAAAGTTGGTAAAAAGTATTTGAAAAACTTAAAAGAATTAAACTATATAACTGATGATGGTCTTACAATGATTGGTATTACTAAAGCAAAAGAGGTAGAGATGGAGTTTAAAATATAAACTCTACTCTTTTTGATATATTGATTATTTTTTATTAGTAAAATAGATAAATAATCCCAAGGCTACAAATAATATAGAAACTCCACCTATTAAATAAACTGCATTTATCATCTGTTCATAGTTATCAATCGCAATTTTAAATACAACCATAAGTGATTCAATTAAAAGTGCTATTATAATTGTAATAGAGAATTTTATAAGTACCTTATACTCTGATTTGGTATTTTTTGAATAACTTTTAAAAACAACCTCTTGCTCTAAAATTGTTTTTGCAAGGTCAAATATAGCAAGACCCAAAGTTAAAGCGATAACTGGTTTGAATATCGATTCTATTGATAATCCAGTCTTAAAAAATACTGCACTTATAAACTCGATAAAAGAATATCCAACAGCAAATAATGCTAATAAAATCATCATGTTAGCAGTTATAAAATAGAAAGCTTTACTAACAAAATTAAACTGTTTTTGTACCTCAACTAGCCCTAACCTTTGCAATAATAAAGAGATATTAAAATCAAGAAAATATATATTTCCATTCTCTTTTTTTGCAACTGTTATACAAGTCTCACCAGTTGCACTACTTACATATGGTTGAGATATTGATATACCGTCATCATCAAAAATTATTTTTTTCAATAAGTACGTTCTATTTGTACCTATTTGTGATTTACTAATCTTATCTCTGTATATATTAGCAGATGTTTGATGTAAAATATCCTCATCTACAATATATACTAGTTCCAATGATGGAAACACATCAAAAAACTTTTTAAAGTTGTGAGATTCATGCTCAGATAAATTACCAGTATTTTTGATTGTTTCTATTAAAAAATTTTCTATGTCATCCGCATTGGATTTGTATATCTCCATAAACTCTTGCATTAATATCCTTTATTTAATTAGTCATTATTCTAACATAAATTAAACAACTAATATTAATTATCTTGTTTATAAAGTATACACTTTTAGCTATTCAGCCCATTCTAATTGATCATAATATGTTTTACATCTCCTTTTGAAATAGCTTCATAGTGATTATAAAATTATATTAAATGCATATCCAACAAGCAATATACCAAAACCAACTATTGCAAAAAATATTGCTATAAGTTTCACATCCAAAATTCTTTTTAGTATCATAGCTTCAGGTAAACTAAGTGCAGTTACAGCCATCATAAATGCCAAAGCTGAACCAAGTAGCATCCCTTTTGCTGTTAATACTTCAACAAGTGGCATAACTCCAGCTGCATTTGAATACATTGGTATCCCCATTAATACTGCTATTGGTACAGCATACCAAGCATCACCACCAGCCCACTTAGCTATAAATTCAGCAGGTATATACCCATGTATAAAAGCACCAATACCAACACCAATCATCACATAGATATAGATCTTTTTAAATATATCTTTTGTGTAGTCCCAAGCTTCTTTTACTCTTTGTGAAAAGCTTAATTTTATCTGCACATCCTCAAGCTCACCATCAAGTGGGGTAACAGGTATCAAGATATATTTTTCTATATTTGGAATCTTTCCTATTAAATATCCTCCAATTATCGCTACAAGAAGTCCAAACCCAATATAAATAGCAGTTATTTTCCAACCAAAAAGACCAAACAGCATCGCTATTGCTATTTCGTTGTTTAGTGGTGCTGAGATAAGAAAGCTAAATGTTATCCCTACAGGGATTCTAGCTTGCATGAATCCTAAAAAAAGTGGAATTGCACTACAGCTACAAAATGGTGTGATGATACCAAAAAGTGCCGCTAATACATTGCCACTAAACTCTGACCTACCTTGTAGATATACACGTACCTTTTCAGTATTGAAATAAGTCCTTAAAAAGCTTACTAAAAATATGATAGAGACAAGAAGTATAAATATCTTGATAGTATCATAGATAAAAAAGTGTGTAGCACTTCCTACAGCACTAGTACTATCCATACCCCAAGAGGTATAGACAAGGTTATCAACTATTTTTTCCCACCAATCAAACATTTTAAAGCTTTAATGCCTCTTGTACTTTTGGAAGTAAAACTTCATCTATGCTTTTATAAGTATCTTCAAAAGCCTCAAAACCTTTCCCATCTGGATCTTCAAATCCTACATGTATTTTAGGAGCTGGTTTTGGAAACATAGGGCAAGTTTCATTTGCATGGTCACACACTGTAACTATCAGATCAAACTCTTCATCTATAAGAGTATCAAGTGTTTTACTATGATATTCCTCTTTCCAAATCCCTTTTTGCTCTAATAACTTTTTAGCATTTGGATTTACTTTTCCACTAGCTTTTACACCACTACTTTTTGCTATCACACCATCTAGTTTTGCATTTATAAGTGCTTCTGCTATGATACTTCTACAACTATTTCCTGTACATAATACTAATACTTTTTTTTCCATTTTTCTTCCTTTTTTATAATTTTATATCTTGCACTCTTGTGCATTTTTACACTTTATATATTTTGTAAAAACTAATCCACCAAATAAAGCACCTAAAATTGTAGCTACTATATATAACCATACAGTTTCAAAGTTTCCAGATACTATTGCAGGACCTAAACTTCTTGCTGGATTCATACTAGCCATAGTAATAGGACCTGCAAACATCGCTTCAAGTCCTACTGTTAGACCAATAGCAAGTCCCGCAAAAGATTTTATCGCTTTTCCATGAACTGCACTTCCACAAATTACAAGCATAAGTATAAAGGTTAAGATAAACTCCATAATAAACAACTGCATATTAGAGCCTCTAGGTAGTGTCAACCCTAAATATGCTAGCTCACTCATAGACTTCGCTTCTTCTAAAAAAAGAAGATAAAGAACTAATGCTGCAATTGTGGCACCTAAAACTTGTGCGACGATATAAGGTAATGTATCTTTTTTATCAAACTCTTTCATCACTGTAAAACTAATAGTAACAGCAGGATTCATATGAGCCCCACTTATATGTCCAAAAGTATATATAAGTGCAACAACTACAAATCCCCAAGTAAGAGCAACACCTGCATGCCCTAAAGCACCTGTAAGTGTTTCAATCACGATTGCTCCACAACCTGCAAATACCATAATAAATGTTGCAATAAACTCAACAATATATCTTCTATCCATTTTTAGATCCTTTTTCCAATAAGGGTATATCCATCTCTAAGTAGCTTATCTCTTCAATAATACTATTTCTAAATGCATCTATTGGTTTTCTTATACTATAATAAGCCCATCTTCCTTCCCTACTTACACTTAAAAAACCACCATCTTTTAGAATTTTCAGGTGTCTTGATATTCGTGATTGAATCATATCAAGTGAATTTTCAATATCACAAACACATACTTTTTCATTTTCATTTATAAACCGAAGAATTCTTAATCTTGTTTCATCATTTATAGAACTAATTGTTTTCAAAAAAATATCCATCATACCCCTTTACTAATTTTTATATTTAGAATTATATCATAATAATATTTATATATCAAGATATATTGATATATATGTTTGGATTGATAGAATTTTTAGTATTTTTTATACTTTCATACTTGGATTTAATTTCAATAAAACCAAATCAGCTATTATATTTCCTAAGAGTGTAAGGAATGCACCAATGATTAAAATACCCATAATCACAGGATAATCTCTACTTAAAGCTGATTGAAAAAACAGTAGTCCCATACCATCAATTGAAAAGATTGTTTCCAAAATAACACTTCCGCCTATAATTCCAGGAAGACTTAAACCCAAAAGAGTAATAACAGGTGGATACAGATTTGGAAGTATGTAATATCTTAGTATATCTTTATTTTTTAATCCTCTTGCCTTTGCAAAAAATATATAATCACTTTTCAAAATCTCTAAAGTAAGAGATCTTATATACAATGTCAAACTACCAATTCCTCCAAATATAATAATGCTAATAGGTAACAACAGATGCCATGCTGTGTCTAAATAATAGCTAAAAGTACCCTCTTTTATATCGCTACTATGAAGTCCTGCAATTGGTAATACCTCTAAAGTTACAGAAAAAATCAACACCCCTAATAGAGCTAAATAAAAAGATGGCAAAGAGAAGCTAAGCAAAGAGAGTTGACCTACAAATCTGTCAAATATTTTATCTTTATTTAAAGCAGCTTTTATCCCTAAGTATAAAGATAATATAAATATAAAAAGCATACTAATTACATTTATTGTAAGAGTAATAGGGATTCTTGAAATTATCTCATCTTTTACCATCGCTCCACTACTAAAAGATATACCAAAATCTAACATTGTGATGTTTTTTATCCATGAAAAAAACTGTACATATAGTGGCTTATCTAACCCGTACACCTCTTTTAGTTGTTCTATTGACTCTTTTGTGATATTTGGATTTAACTCTCCTGAAGCAAAGAAGCTATTTGGTGCTAAGTTTATAGCAATAAAAGAGATAAGTGATATTATAAACAACATCAGAAAAAGATATATAGTTTTTTTAAAAATTAAAGTTTTCATTTTTTTTCACAAGCAACTACTGCTATTGCAAAACCACCATCGTGAGTTATACTTACTGATGAATTTTTGATTTTGTATTTTTTTCTTATTTTCTTAGAATATTTTATTTTTGGAGCATTTTGTTTTGATTTTGATATTTTTATATCATGAAAACTACAATGTGTACCAATACCTGTACCTATAGCTTTACTTGCTGCTTCCTTTGC
>JAYEMI010000072.1:0-7752 GCA_034718015.1 Campylobacterota bacterium
GATAATAATATTATTGATTTAGGTGAAAACTATACCTACAACACAAATAATAAAATAGTTACAAAAGATGCCAATTTTATAAAACTTACAAAAAAAGAGCTTGGAGTGCTTGATCTTTTTTGTAAAAATATAGATCAATATATAACATATGATATCTTTAGAGAGTATATTTGGATAGAGAAAGATATTGCAGATTCTACCATTAGAGATACTATTCTTCGACTTCGGAAAAAAATCCCAAACCTTCAAATAATAAGTACAAAAGGGCTAGGATATATTTTGCAAAAATAAAAAGTAAAAATTGTTTCCAGAACTTTCAAAAAGATACTGGGGACAACACTTTCAGTCCATAGTGGTTGAGTTGCTTCTTATACAAATATAAACATAATTTTACTCCAATGGTAGCGTTATGCGAAATAATGCACCATCATATTTTATATTATTGTGAGTGTAAGAACTATTATTCACCTCAATTTTCCCACCCATCCCATCAACTATTATATTGTATGTCATATGTAATCCAAGACCTGTACCTTGACTTTTATGTTTTGTAGTAAAATAAGGATCAAAAACTTTTGGTAATATATCTTTTGGAATCCCATTTGCATTATCTTTTATCTCTATTATTACTTCGCTATTTGTTTTATGTGTTGATATAAAAATGAGTTTTTCTTTAATACTATTCTCATTTAATGCATCTTTCGCATTATTATATATATTCATCAAGCATTGTGTTAACTCATTTTTATAACTATTGAGTGTTAGATCTTTTTCTAGGTCTAAAATAACTGTTATATTATTTGATTTAGCAGATGATGATACCAAAGATAAAAAACTATTAATATTCTCTTCTAATAAAAACTCTTCACGAATTCTTTCCCCTTTTATAAAGTTTTTAAAATCATCAATGGTTTTTGATAAATATTGTGCATTATTATTTATAGATTCACAAGTTGTATTGAATAATTCATCTGTTAAAAGACCATATTCTTTTTGTACTTGCATCCCTGATGCACCTGTTGAGATCGCAGAGAGTGGCTGTCTCCACTGATGTGCAATATTTCCAATCATCTCACCCATTGAGGCTAGTTTTTCTGACTTGAAAAGCTGTTTTTGAATCTCTACATTTTTATGAACTTCCTCTTTGATTTTATCTTCCAAACTATCGTTGAGTTTTTTTAATTCTAAAGTTTTCTCTTGAACTTTTTGTTGTAGTTTTTTTTGAAAATAAAACATAATCAAAGCAAATATTAAGACACCATATATGATTTTCCAAATCAAATCATAGTTTATACCTTTTGAATAGGTTATTGATATATGCTTATTTAGTATGTTTTGTTTGTCATTTGAGCTTAAAGTGGTTACTGCTTTTTCAAATATATCAAGTAGTACTAAATCATCATTTCGTACCCCAATACCTAGTTCCCATTTATCGTCAAATTTTCCAGTTATTTTTAATTCACCTACAAATTTTGTTTGAAACCTATATCCTATGCTTGCAAGAGTTCCAATAAATCCAAACAATTCACCATTGACAACTTTTTGTAGACCATCATCAATATTTTTTACATCAACCACTTCTATGTTTGGATACTTATTTCGTATTAGTTCATTAAAAGCATAACCTTTAATAATACCAACTTTCTTTTCATTTAATATTGATATATTATCTATATATGTTACACTTGGCAGTGTTGCAACTACAAGAGGAATACTTAAATATGGGGAGGTGAAATTCATATACTTTTTTCTTTTTGGTGTTTCCATCGCTAAAGATAAGATGTCACATTTTCTACTTTTTGCAAACTCTATTGACTCATCCCAGTTTTTTGTATCGATTACCTTTATTGGTATCCCTATATTTTTTTCAAATATTTTAAAATAATCAGCACTCATACCTATATGATCTCTGTTTTCATCAAACTTTTCAAATGGCATCCAATTTGGATCAATACACATTGTTATTTGAGCTTTTTTATTTAAGTAATGTTGTTGCTCACTAGAAAGATTTAAACTTGATCCTTTATATTCATGCGTGTTTATCGTCCATTTATTTGATAGATTTATCAATTCACTATTTGGGATTGATTCATACGATTTTTTAATTATACTTAATAAGATAGGATTATTTTTTTGTATACCAAATCTCAAGTCCTCTTTTTTTATATCACTGTACTCTTCAAAAATTTTCAAGTTAAATGATGATATGTTTTTTAGCGATTGTTGTCCTGTAAGGTATGAATCTAAAAAATAATCAACTTCACCAATTTCTGCAGCTTTTGCTTTAGCTTCACTATTTTCATACTCTACAATATTTATACCTAGGTTTTTTAACTTTTCTTTATAAAAAACATTTCTAGTGATTGCAACTTTTTTCCCAATTAAACTTTTATTATTTTTATAGTTATTAGTTTTTAAACCAAATATATAAGCAGGTATCTCATAAAATGGCTCAGTAAATAGTGTAAATGATGATCTTGTTTTTGTATAGGATATACCACTTATCATATCTACTTCTTTAGATTTAAAACTATTCAAAGCTTCTGTCCATGGTGAGGTAGTTTTGTTAAATTTTAAGCCGCTTATTTTGGAGATTCGATCAAGTAAATCTACACTAAATCCTTGATGTGTAGAGTTTTGTATGTATGAAAATGGTTTAAAATCATTTAGCATAGCAATATTGACTGTTGGATTATTTTGCATCCATAACTTCTCTTGTTTGGAGAAATTAGGATTTGCATTAAGTGATATAATGGTCAATAAAATAAAAAAAACTAGTTTTACTATAATATTCATTTGGTTAACCTTTCAAGTTAAAATCTTATTGACATCCTACACACTCTTGACTTCTATCAGCTACATCATTTGAAGCTTCTGGTGATTGACTTCTTAGGTAGTATGTGGATTTAAGTCCAAGTTGCCATGCTAAAGTATAAATTTGATGTAAAAATTTACCACTAGCTTTATCTAAAGACATAAATATATTTGTTGATTGACCTTGGTCTATCCACTTTTGTCTAACAGCTGCTGCTTTTATAATATCTAGTTGATCTACTTCATAAGCTGGTGTATAATAGTTCCAAGTATTAGGAGAAAGATTAGGAACAACAACAGGAATTTGACCACTTAAGTTCTCTTCGAACCATTTTCTTTTATAAACAGGCTCAATAGCTTGAGTGGTACCCACTAATATAGAGATAGAACTTGTAGGAGCAATAGCCATTAAGTAACCATTTCTCATACCATTTGTTTTTATCTCTTCTCTTAGAGCTTCCCAATCATATCCTGTATCAAATAGATCTTTTTGGATAAGTGCATTAACTGCTTGTGGTGCTGCATCCATTGGCATGATACCTTTAGACCATTTCGAACCTTCAAAAGTAGGGTATATACCTTTTTCAACTGCAAGTTTTGATGATGCTTGAATTGCATTATAACTAATCGCTTCCATCACTGAGTCTATTTTTTTAAGATGATCAATACTTCCCCATTCTATTTGAGATTCAGCAACCATTTGAGATTCACCCATCACCCCTAGACCTATTGCTCTACTTCTTAAATTTGTTGCTTTTACTTTTCGTAATGGATAAAAATTTAAATCTATTACATTATCAAGCATTCTAATTGCTATAGGGGTAACTCTTGCAATATCCTCTTTTGTATTTATTTTACTAAGATTAACACTAGCTAGATTACAAACAGCAGTACCTCCATCTATTTTTTCTTTTTCAACAATAAATATTTTTTTACCATCTATACTATCAAGTGCAGTTATTTTGTTTGCTTTTTTAATAATTCCACTATTTACTTTAACTTCCTCTTGCTCTTCGTAAGTTAAGATTTCACCATTTTCAAGTTCTATTTTAATTAAATAGTGGTTTGGTTCAGTATTTTGAAATATCTCTGTACAAAGATTACTACTTCTAATAAACCCTGTATGGTCATTTGGGTTAGCTTTATTAGCAGTATCTTTAAAACATAAAAAAGGACTTCCTGATTCAAAGTAAGATGTTAAAACTTTTTTCCATAAGTCTTTTGCTTTCATTTGCTCTTTTGTTATTGAGTGGTCATTTTCATACTCTACATATCTCTTTTCAAACTCATCACCTGCAAGAGTAGAAAGATCTTTAACCTCATAAGGATCAAATAAAGTCCAATGCTCATCCGCTAAGATTCTTTTCATAAAAAGGTCATTTATCCATAAAGCAGGGAAAAGGTCATGAGCTCTTCGTCTCTCCTCTCCACTGTTCTTTTTAAGGTCAATAAAATCAGTTATATCCATATGCCAAGGCTCAAGGTATACTGCAATTGCACCTTTTCTAGTACCAAGTTGATCAACTGCAAGAGCTATATCATTTGTTATTTTTAAAAATGGTACAGTACCACCAGCAGCACTTTTATGCCCATCAATAACTCCACCAAGACTTCTTATAGAGTTCCAATCCCAGCCAATACCACCACCAAACTTAGATAAAAGTGCCATCTCTTTATATCCATCAAAAATACCCTCGATATTATCAGGGCTAGATCCTATATAACAAGATGAAAGTTGATGTCTATTTGTTCTTGCATTTGATAAAGTAGGGGTTGCTAGCATAACTTCAAACTTTGAAATTACATCATAAAACTCTTTTGCTTTATTTTGTTTATCAACTTCATTTTGAGCTAAGAACATAGAGATACCCATAAACATTTGCTGAGGAAGTTCTATTGGTTCTTTGTCATTATTTTTTAGAAGATATCTATCATATAGAGTTTTCATCCCTAGATAATTGAAAAGATAATCTCTATTTGGGTCTAAATAACTATTAAGATCATCTAAATCATATCCATTTTCTAACTCAGGTATTATTCTGTTTGCATCTTGACCATATTTTATATAATCTCTTAAATGACAATATGCATTTCCTTTTATACCATGTGTTGATTTTCCAACTCTATGATAAAGATCAAAAAGAAAAAGTCTAGCAGCAGCAAATGTCCAGTTAGGTACATCTATATCTATTTTTTCTACAGCAGTTTTAATAAGTGCATCTTGAATATCTCTTGAACTCATACCATCAATAAATTTAATTTGCGCATCTATCTCTAGTTCACTTTGGGAAACACCATCTAGGTTTTGCGTAGCTGCTATTGTGTGTTTTTGGATTTTAGAGATATCTAAAACCTCTTGACGACCATTTCTTTTGCTTATCATTATTGCCATATAAAACTCCATATAATTTTGAAAAATAGACTCCGATTCTATCTAAATTTTAATCAAAATATCCTTTAAAATTTTAAAATATTATTTAAACACCTTTATATCACTTTTTAGGTAAAATATTAAAATTTAATGATAAAAAGGATTATATATGGCTTTAAAAGTTGCTATCAATGGTTTAGGGAGAATTGGAAGATGTGTAGCTAGGATTGTTGCTTCAAGAGATGATGTTGAATTGGTTGCTGCTAATGCTAGTGGAACAGAAGAGATGATTCAATATGGTTTGAGATATGATTCAGTTCATGGGAAAAGAGATGATATAAAAGTTGAAGATGGTTATATATACATAGGAGATGACAAGGCTAAGCTGTTAAGCCAACGAGATCCAGCTAAACTTGACTTTGCATCTTTAGGTGTTGATGTTGTTTTAGAGTGTACGGGTGCATTTTTAACTATGGAATCAGCACAACCTTATATAGATAGTGGCGTTAAAAAAGTTGTATTTTCAGCTCCTGCTAAAGATGATACACCTACATTTGTAATGGGTGTAAATGAAGATAAATATGAGGGGCAAGCTATAGTGTCAAATGCTTCTTGTACTACAAATGGTTTAGCTCCAGTGGCTCGTGTACTTGATGATGCTTTTGGAATAGAGAAAGGTCTTATGACTACAATTCATTCATATACAGGTTCTCAACCAATACTTGACTCAAAACATAAAAAAGATCCAAGAAAAGCAAGAGCTGGTGCAGTTAATTTAATCCCAACAACAACAGGTGCAGCAAAAGCAATAAGTAAAGTACTTCCTCAACTTACAGGCAAAATAAATGGACAAGCTATAAGAATCCCTACACCAAATGTATCTATGGTAGATTTAACAGTAACATTAAATAAAAATGTAACAGTAGAGGATGTAAATAAAGCTTTAGAAGATGCATCAAATGGATATATGAAAGGTATTTTAGGTGTTGATAAAGAGTACAAAGTTTCAAGTGACTTTAATGGAGAATCAACAAGCTCTATAGTACCTTTAGATACAACACAAGTAGTTGGAGATAATATGGTAAAAGTACTTGCATGGTATGATAATGAGTGGGGATACTCATGTAGACTTGTTGATATGGCTGTACATGTAGCTTCTAAGTAGAAGCTACATAAATTAATAGACGTAATGATAGTTATATTGAGACAGGGAAATTAAACTTATAACTTATTATTAATATAATTATAAGTTTAATTATTTAAAATGTTGAAAATACAAAGGAAAAAAATGACAAAAATTATTAAGAACTTAACTTTAGCTACATTATTAACTATACCAACTATGGGATTTGCATCTGATAAAGCAAAAGATTTACTTGTAATTGTAACAACCAATGATAGTGTTACTCAATTAATGGCAGGTGTGTTAGCAGTGCAATCAAAAAAGCAAGGGGTAAATGTAGAGATGCTATTTTGTGGAAAAGCTGCTGATATTGTTATTAAAGGTTCAAAAGAGGTAAAATTAAAACCAAAAGGTATGTCTCCTCAAATGATAGTTAAAAATTTGATAAAAGGTGGTACAAAAGTTGGTGTGTGTCCTCCATATTTGCCAAATGCTAATAAAACAAAGGACGATTTACTAGAAGGTGTTAGTGTTGTAAAACCAGCAGTTATTGCAGCTAAACTACTAGAAGAAGATACAAAGATATTGAGCTATTAATCAATGATAAAAAATATTATTAAATCATCACTTTTAGGGCTAACTTTACTTCCAATTATAGCTATGGCTGATATGGATAGATGTGTATCTTGTCATGGGGTAGATTTTGAAAAAAAAGCTCTTGGATATAGTAAAGTTGTAAAAGGTATGAGTGAAAAAGAGATAAAAGCTTCACTTGATGGCTATTTAAATGGTCAAGGTGGAGATATGAAAGAGCTTATGATGGTTGAGGTAAATGTTGGGGTAGATACTAATGCTATGGCAGTTGATGTTTACTCTGAGACTATCACTGCTGGATTTGAAGAACCAAATGACGAGTTTATATTTCAAAAAAGATTTAGTGTTAAAACTCTTCATAAACTAAAACAAATGATTAAAAAAGCAGATAAAAAAGATATGCCTAAGGTGATATCACAAATAAAATCTATTGCATTTGATTTGTATACTTATGATGATCTTTTAAAAGATAAGTTTGACTTTAAGACTGCACAAGCAAATAGATCAAAACTTACAAAAAAAGATATATTATCAAGAGTAGTTAAAGTAAAAAAATGTGTAGATCACTCTTTTAGTGAAGAGCAGATTGTAAAATGTAGAATCGATTTTATGAATTTAGCGACATCTTTAACAAAAGATCAAGAAAGAAGAATTAAAAATAAAATGAAAAAACCACCAATTTATACAGGTGAAGGTGCGGTTGATATTTCTAAATATATCAAATAACAAACCAAAATAATTTTGAACCTAAAATGCAATCAAATGATATTTGATTGTAATATAAGTCTTTAAAGCTAAGAGAGATTCTATTTCTTTCTCTTAGATGTGTCGGTTTTACTTATAAGTTTTT
>JAYEMI010000073.1:0-27439 GCA_034718015.1 Campylobacterota bacterium
GTAAATGGTGACAAACAAGTTTATTTAAAAGTGACAAGTGATTTAGGTACAGCTACAGGTGATGTATATTTATTTGATCACAATATTACATGGACTGAAGGTACATCAATTACAGGTGAGTTATTTGTAAAAAATGATGTTGATTTATCAAATGGTGCAAATAGCTTAATTATTGATTTAGAAAGTGATGTTAGTATCATAAACCCAAAACAAAACAATGGAATGTTTGATTTTGTAATTGATTACGATAAAGATGGAGTGTTTGATTCTAATGATAAAGTTGTAAGTTTAACTGTAAGAGATACTGTAGCAAATGATGCACCTAATGTGGGATATATAAATATAGCTTCAAGAGGTTTTAATCATGATAATCACTATACACATAGTGATAATTTATCAGACTATGGATATATTGATGAGTTCAAAAAAGATGGGAGTAATACACACTATGGATGTTGTGGTTCAACAAAAGGTGTTAAAGTAATTTGGAATCCATATATTAAAAATATAACTAAAAGTGGTGGATATTTTACAAATGCTGGGTATCCAAATTCAGGAAGTGTAACTACTTATGTTGATCAAAATAGTGTTGAACAAGAAAGCCCATTTAATTATGGACAAAGAATAAATATCTATATTATTGATGCTGAGGTTAATAAACTAAAAGCTAATTTAGAACTAGATAATATTGATGTAAGAGGATATGGTTCAACTCATACTGTTCAATACAGCTGTTCAAATGGTGCTGGTCAACAAACTATTTGGAGACCTAATATGGATGTTGGAAAGTATTATCTAATTTTAGATATGGATATGGATGGTAAGATAACTGAGGGTGTTGATTTTATTGATGCGGTTGATCAAACTGGTAAAAAAATCACTGAAGATAGTAGTGTTGTTGGATTTAGTGTAATTGATTAAATTGTAACAAAAATAGTTAAGATAGGTAGCTTTAAATATATTTTAAAGCTACCTTTTTTATTTTATTTTATTTGATAAAAAATCTATTCCTCTAAAGTAACCACACAATTCCTACCGCCATGTTTTGCTTTATATAAAGCATCATCTGCTCTTTTTACTAAAGTTTCTTGTGTGTCACCGTTGTGATATGTAGATACACCAAAGCTTGATGTTTTTGTTCCAATCACTTTAAACTGATGAGATTCTATATTTTTTCTTATTTTTTCTGCTAATATCATAGTCTGTTCTAAGTTCGTTTGTGAAGTTATAACTATAAACTCCTCACCACCCCATCTACCAACTATATCAGTATTTCTTACACTTTGTTTTAAAATATTTGCCACATCTTTTAGAGTTTCATCACCTACATCATGTCCATATGTATCATTTACCATTTTAAAATGATCTATATCTAAAAGTATCATAGAAAATGGCTGATTATATCTATTTGCTCTTTGTATCTCTGAGATATATACATCTTCTAGTTTTACTCTATTGTATAGTTGTGTTAATTGATCAGTTATAGATAACTCTTCTACCCTTTTTTCATTTGTTATATCTTTTCTAATTGAGGTGTAACCTTTTATCTTTTTATCATCATCAAAAATAGGAGATATAGTTGAACTAACCCAATAAAAACTACCATCTCTTCTTTGGTTTTTAATATCACCACTCCAAATATCACCTTTTGTTATAGTTTTCCACATACCTTCATATATATCTTTTGACATATCAGGATGTCTTACTATATTGTGCTTTTTACCTATTAATTCAAGAACAGTATAGCCTGTAATTTTACAAAAAGCACTACTTACTTCAGTTATTGTTCCTGATAAATTAGTTGATGATGTTATTACATGCTTATCAATAATATCTAGTTTATCTTGCATCTGTTTATTTGATAATTCTATTTTTATTGTTGCTTCTTCTAGCTCTTTTGTTCTTATTTTTACTTTTTCCTCTAGTTCTTGTGCATATTTTTGTATAGTTTCTTGTGATACTCTTAGAGTTGATGCCATATCATTAAAGTTCTTTGATAGCTCACCTATCTCATTATCAACATCTACATTTACATCACTATAAAATTTACCTTTTGCAAAGTTTTGAACACCATTTGTCAGTTTTTCAATAGGAGATACTATATGTCTTATAGCTAAAAGTATAGCTACAACAACACCTAATCCAACAAAAAATAATACTACAATAGAGTAGAATCCAAGTTTTGAAACTTCCGATAACACCTCTTTTAAATCTTGTTTGACCACAACCCCCCATTGTAACTCAGGTACATAACCCCAGGCCGCAACAATTTTATCACCTACATAATCTTTTGATATCATCACACCTCTGTTACCATGAACAGCTTTGTATATTGGAAGATCAGGGTTGTTTCCAAATCTAAAATCACTTGTTACTGATTTTTTATTGTTTTTTAGAGGTGTAGTTGATATTACATTGTTGTTTTTATCAAGTCTTGCTGCAAAAAATTCACCTGTAGTTCCCAATCCTTCACTATTATTAAAGATATCATATAATTTTTTCGTATTTAACTGAATAGCTAATACACCTATAATAAGCTCATTTTTATATATAGGTGTAGATATAAAAGCTGCATCCATTTTTGATGGTTCATAGTATTCAAAATCACTTATTTGTATCTCTATCATTGAGAGAGTATTTTTAAATACTTTAGCTAAATTTGTATTTGAATATATACCACTGACTAAATTTGTATTTAGGTCTGATTCTTTTTGAACACTGTAAACGATATCTCCATTTTTATTTATTAAAAACAGATCATAAAAGTCATTTTGTACAACTATATCTTTAAAGTAGTTTTCCATTTTAAAATCAGAAATCTTTAATCCCATAGACTCTTTTAGAAAAGGTGTTTTTGATATTATATTTGTCTCTTTGGAAGCTAATTCTATGTAGTTATCAATAGTTTGTAGTTTTTGATTTAATATCAATCTTAAATGATCTTTGGAACTATTTATATATAACTCTTTTTGATAAAAATAGTTTATACTACTTAAAACTAAAAGTGGAATCAGTGCTAAAATAAAAAACCAAAAAAGTATCTCATTTTTTATGTGTAATGTATACCATCTGCTCATCTTAAAGCCTTCATTTTGGATTTTTCTTGCCAACTATTACCCCAAGACTTATATAGCTCAACTTCTAGTTTTTTCCAGTACTCTTTTGATTTTATCATCGGGTATGGTTGAGGTTTTGATAATATTTTTGTACTGTGTACTATTTTAAAATTATTATTTTCTAATTTTCCTATTTTGACATTTTTATATAGATGGTTGTTTTTGTGCAGATATACTATCCCCTCTAGTGTATTTAAACTATCCATTTTAAGATTATAAAGTATCTCATCTACATTTTGATTTTTTGAAGCAATAATTGCTCTTTTGAAAAGATTGATACCAATAGAGATACTATATCCTGCATCAGTTAAAATAAAATCATCTCCATATCTCTTTTTTAGCTTATTTTTTAGTTCAATATTCTCTTTTGTATCTATTGAGTTAAAGTAGCTCCAAGTAGCATAATTTCCATCTAGAGAATTATTTTTTAACTTTGATGATATTTTCTTTACCATAACTTCATCAATACTTGTAGAAAATACAGGAATATCTTTTGATGAGATATTTTGTTTTTCTAACTCTTTAAAAAAAGCTATGTTACTATCTCCATTTATGGTATTGATAATAGCACTTGGTTTTTTTACTTTTATATCCTTTACTATCTCTTTAAAATTTATATCACCTAAAATGATATAGTGTGAGTCTAACCTATTCATACCAATAAGCTTTGAAAACTCTTTTATATATGCATCTACTACTCTTGGATATATATAATTAGAACCAACTATATAAATATCATCTCCTATATTATTTTTTATATAACTTAGTGTTTGATTTATTTGTTGGTTTGGTGTCATACCTAAATAGACAATATTTTTAGACTCCTCTACCCCTTCATATTGCAATGGATAAAATAAAATCATATTGTTTTTCTCAATTATAGGTTTAACAGCTTTCCTTGAAGCTGATGTCCAACACCCAAAAATAGTTTTTACACCCTTGGAGCTTAAATAATTTGCACCTTTGGCAAACTCTTTTGGATTGGATTTTCCATCATATTCTATAATCTCTATTTTTTTACCTAAAATACCGCCACTATTGTTTATATTTTCAACATCAAAATTTACCATTTTTGCTATGATATCTTCACTTGCAGCCATTGTTCCTGTTTTTGAGTATAGAAGTCCTATTTTGATAGTATCCTCTTTTAAACTAATAAATACAAATAAAATTGACAAAATAAATAGAATTACAAATATAACTAATGACCAAAACTTCATACTATCTCACTTAATCTTTTAGGTTTATCTATAAAATATCCTTGAGAAAATTCTATATTTAAATTTTTAATTTTATCTTGTATCTCTTTTGATGATACATACTCAGCTATTACTCTCATATTGTTTTTATTAGCAAAATCTACTATGGTTTCAACTACATTGTATTTGTTTATATTTGAATCAATATCTTTTATCATACTTCCATCAATTTTTATAAAATCCGCATCAAGTTTTAAAAGATATTCAAAGTTGCTGTATCCTGTACCAAAGTCATCAATTGCTAGTTTAACACCACAACTCTTTATCTCATCTAAAAACTCTTTTACTTGAGTATAGCTCTCAATACCTTCTGATTCTACAAGTTCTAATACAACTCTTTTTGAATTGATACTTTGTTTGAGTAGGTTTAAAATATAACTTCTTGTATCCTCATCAAATATATCTTCTGCACATATATTTATACTAACTTCAATATTAGAATCGATAGTATTTAGTGCTTTAAATGTTTTTTGAAATACTTTTTTTGTGATTAATGGATAAAGTTTTGTCCTTTTCGCTACATCTAAAAAGTAATATGGTGATATCTCTTTCCCATTTTCCTCTATAAGTCTTACAAGAGACTCATATTTTACTATTTTATTTTCTTTATTTGAGTATAGTGGCTGTAAAACTATCTCTATTCTATCGTCATCTAAAGCTTCTTTTATCTTTTTTGACCATTGTATATTGTTTTCAAATATTTGTTGTACATCTAAGTTATCACTATAAATTATAAAGCTTTTATTTGACTTTTTTGCTTCTTTTAAAGCTAAATCAGCTTGCTCTACACTTTTTGATGTTTTTGCCATACCAGCTGTTAGATTTATAATTAAATCTATATTTTTTACTTTTATAGACTTATTTCTAATGATATTAATAAAATGTTTTATATTCTCAACAAAACTTTCAAAATTCTCATCGCTTTTTGTAGTAATAATAAACTCATCACCATGATTTCTATAAATATTATATTGATGTTGAAATGATAACTCTAGGATTATATTTGAGATCTCTTTTATTGTTTCATCACCGAACTCTTGACCATAAAAGTCATTTATACTTTTGAAATTATCAATATTTAAAATAGCCATATGTGGAATATAGTGATCTTTTAGATCCTCAATAAGTTTAAATCTATTATTTAATCCTGTTAGGGTGTCTGTGAAGAAATGTTTTTTTAACTCACTTTGACTTTTTACAAGTTGTGTTACATCATCTCTTAAAGCTAAGTATTCAAAAATTTCACCATTTTCATCAAGTATTGGTACTATTGTAATTTTTGCATAAAAACTACTACCATCTTTTCGTCTATTTTTAATAAGCCCTTTAAATGTTTGTTTAGAAGTTATAGTATCCCATAACTCTTTAAATACAATTTTAGGTGTATCTTTGTCTCTGAAAATATTATGTGGTTTTCCTGCAAGCTCATCTTTTGTATAACCAGTAATCTTTAAAAACTCATCATTTACATATTTTATATTTCCATGCAGATCTGATACAGATATTATGCTACCTTTGGCTATTGCACTTCTATACTCTTGTAAAAGTTTCACTGATTTTGTCAAATTTTTATTGCTTGTTTGCACTATAGTATTTGAACTCTCAAGATCTATCATATTTTGATAAAATATCCTTAACATAAAATACAATGATATTATATAAGCAAAAAGTCGCAAACTATGCCAAAACCACCACGAGATATCCCATAAACTAGAAAAAAAGAATAACACTCCAGCTGAGCCAAAAAGCATAGTGTGTCCCGCAAAAAGAAGATTGTCTATTTGATCGTCTTCTATATACTTTTTAATAAAATAAAATGATGCGATTATATACATAACCCCACCAACAATATTAAGTAGGTTTGCGATATCTGTAAACTCTTTTTTTTGCGTAATCATTTGAGGTATTAAAGATGGATACAAAATAGAGATAACAGATATAAAAATAGCTATTAAAAATATAGAAAAAGGAATATAATAATATGTTTTTTTTGAAACTTTTGCATCAGGTACCCAAACTAAACTAAAAAAAATACCGCCAAAAAATATAGCCAATGAGTGTAGCCATACAAAAACTTCACCAGGATAAACCATAGCATGAAAAGCATCAAATACACCCATAACTATAAGTGCAAATGATGCTCTATGGAAATGGTTTAGTTCTAAATCTTTACCATACATCATAAAGATAATTGTACTTAAAATAAAAGCAATAATAGCACCACTACTTTCAATGGTTGAGTGAAGAGGGAGACTAATAAATCTAAATGTTGCAAATTGTTGCATATAAAGACCAACTAACAGTGGTAACACCAATGTTAAACCGATCATTAGATATATTGAAATATCTTTTTTGTCTAATTTCAAATCTACTCCTCTTTTTTTAATGACACTCTAAAATTGTTCTATCAGGACTTACTAAATAATCATATCCATTGTAAATAGTATAACTTCCATAAAGTATCACAGATATTGCAGCTAGCTTAATCATGATATTTCTTAAACCAGATTGTTTAAATAGTCCAACAAAAAAACCAAGACTAAATAGAGCAGGGATTGTACTAAGTCCAAATATCACCATCACTAAAGCACCATACAAAGGATCAGCAGTGGATGCTGCTGTAATTGCAAAAAAGTATACAAATCCACAAGGTAAAAGACCGTTTAACATCCCAAGTAAAAAGAAACTAAAAAATGTTTGACTATGTAAAAGTGCTTTGAAATTTTTACTATACCAATCAGACTTTGAAAATGAGTGTTCTATTAAAGTTAAGAATTTAATTTTCCCTAAGAGTGAAAGACCAGTTAAAAGCATAGCCGTACCAGCTACTAACCATAATATTCCATTTGCTGTATTTGAAAAAGTAGCAACACCACCAAGATATCCAAAAATAGCACCTAAAATTGCATAGGTCAAAATTCTACCAAACGAGTAAAGTAAGTGAGCAATAGATTGCTGTGTTTTACTCCACTGTTGTTGTACTTTTGTGCTGCTATAAGCTATTACTATACCACCACACATACCAATACAATGACCAAATGAACCTAAAAATGCAATAGTAATTATACTTATAATATCAACCGTTTCCATTAAATACCTTTGTTAAAATATTATTATATCATTTTAACTTTTATATTTTATGATAAATAAAAAGAAAGCACCTATTAACTATAAATATAGTATTATAAAACATAAAATAAAAAGATAAATATATAGGAAGTATCAATTAAATATGGCACTAATAGACTTACAAAAAATCAACAAACAATACGATATAAAAGTGATACTAAAAGATGTAAACTTTACTTTACAAGAGAAACAAAGAGTTGCAGTAATTGGTCAAAATGGTCAAGGAAAATCAACTTTTATGAAGATAATAACAAAAGATGTAGAGCCAGATAGTGGTGAGATAGCTATCGATAAATCTCTAAAAATAGAGATGCTTGATCAACAACCAAAATTCAAAGCAGGTCTTACAGTTAGAGATGCTATAGAGGAACAGTTAGTTGAACTAAAACATGCTCAAAGAGAGTATGATAGGATATCTATACTTTTAGCGGAGGATTATGAAAATGAGGAGTTGATAAAACTTCAATCTGAATACATGACATATCTTGATCATCATAACGCATGGGACTTGGATAATAAAATCCAAAGAGTATTGCAAGAGTTTAATTTAAAGAGTTATGAGTTTAAAGATATTTCTCTTTTAAGTGGTGGGGAGCAGCGTCGAGTAGGATTAGCTGGATTGATACTTAAAAAACCAGATATTTTATTACTTGATGAGCCAACAAATCATCTTGATGTATATATGGTAGAGTTTCTTGAAGAGATACTTTTAAAAGAGAATTTTACTATGATATTTATATCTCACGATAGATATTTTTTAGATAATGTTGCTACAAACATTATTGAGATAGATGGCGGAGAGCTTACAAAATATAGAGGCGGATATAAAGACTATTTAAGTCAAAAAGAGCAAAATCTTTTACATATGCAAAAAGAGCATGAAAATCTTGTAAGTAAGTTAAGGGATGAAGCTCATTGGATGCAGCATGGGGTAACAGCAAGAAGAAAAAGAAATGTATTAAGAAAAGATAACTATTTTGCTTTAAAAGAGAAGGTGAAATCAAACCCTGCAAAAATAAATAAAATGAAACTAGATATTCAAAGGGAACAAAAGTCTTTTAATGATGGGGCGACTCAAAATAAAAAGAAGATGCTTTTTGAACTCGATAATATATATCTAACACTTGGTAATAAATCTTTAATTAAAGATTTTACAGCAAGAATTCTTCAAAAAGACAATATTGCTATAGTTGGACCAAATGGTAGTGGAAAATCAACTATTCTAAAAATATTTCTTGAAAGATTAAAAATAGATAAAGGGAGTTTTAAAAAAGGTGAATTTAAAGTAGGGTATTTTGATCAGCATAGAGAGATGCTAGATGAAGATCAAACTATTATGCATCAGTTCTGTCCAAATGGTGGAGATAGAGTTGAACTTAATGATGGTAGAAATATGCATGTTTTTGGATACTTGAAAAATTTTTTATTTCCAAGAGAATATCTTGATAAAAAAGTTGGTGTTTTAAGTGGTGGAGAGAAAAATAGAATCGCTTTAGCTTTACTATTTACAAAAAAATTCGATGTACTTATTATGGATGAGCCAACAAATGATTTGGATATCCCTACTATTAATATACTTGAACAGTATCTTATGAATTTTCAAGGTGCTTTGATATTTGTAAGTCATGATAGATATTTTGTAGATAAAATTGCAAAAAAACTATATATTTTTAAAGGTGATGGATTATTAGAGGAGAGTTATCAAAAATATACTGAATATCTAGAAGATGAAAAAGATGAGAAGTTTGTAGCACAAATGGAAAAACAAAACTCAACTACACAAAAAGAGTTTGTAGTAAAACCTGAAGTTATTATAGAAAAACCAAAGCAAAAAGTAAAATTAACATATAATGATAAAAGGGACTATGATAACTTACCAAAAGAGATTGAGAAGTTAGAGTCAAAAATAGAAGAATTAAATAAATGTATGTTGGATCCAAAGTGCTATGAGCAAAAAGGTTTAGTTGCTTTAAGTGAAGAGTTAAATGATAAAAATAAAATATATGAAGAAAAAGTGGATAGATATTTAGAACTTGAACAACTAGTTGAAGAGATAGAAAATACTAAGTAAGGAGATAAAGGTGGAAGGTTTAGAACAATCTTTTTTAGACAATAAAAACAAAGAGAAAGATATATGGCGATTATTTAAAATAATGGGAGATCTAACAGATGCTTTTGATGCATTGGGTAGTTTACCACCTGCTGTTTCTATATTTGGGAGTGAAAGGATACCTTCTGATCATCCAGCTTACAAAAAAGCCTATAAGATATCTAAAGCTCTAAGCAAAGAGGGGTATGTAATCATCACAGGTGGTGGTGGCGGTATTATGGAAGCTGGAAATAAGGGAGCAAAAGTATCTGTTGGACTACAAATAAGACTACCACATGAACAACAAACAAATACTTTTGCAAAAACAGTTTTGAATTTTAAATATTTTTTTACTAGAAAAGTTGCATTTTTAAAATACTCTGTTGCATTTGTAGTAATGCCAGGTGGTTTTGGTACTTTAGATGAGCTATCTGAAGCATTGTGTTTAGTTCAAACAAAAAAGATGGGTAAATTTCCAATAGTATTATTTGGAACAGAATTTTTTAAACCTTTAGAGGATTATTTTAAGATGATGTTAAAAGAGGATTATATCTCAAAAGAGGATTTAAACTCTTATTTAATAACAGATAGTATTAGTGAAGCAATCAGTTATATCAAAAAAAATAGTATTAAAATAAAGCATTAGAAAAGTAAAAATAGACAAGGGATAATTAAATAATGGATAAAAAAGAATTCATAGCAACCAAAGAGTTAAGATTAGATAAGTTTTTATCTATACAGCTAGATGAAACAAGAAATCAAATAGACCATCTTATTACAAAAGGTTTCGTTGAGGTTGAAAATAAGAAAAAAGCAAAAAGCGGATTAAAACTTCAAATAGGACAAAAAATAATTGTTACATTACCAGAGGTTAAAAAAGCCGAGCCTTTAAAAGTAGATTTTGACGTAGAGATTGTATATGAAGATGATTTTTTTATGGTTTTAAATAAGCCCTCAGGAGTTATTGTACATGGTGCAGCAAGTGTAAGTGAAGCTACGCTCGTAGATTGGCTAAAACTAAAAAACATATCACTATCTACTATTAGTGGAGAGGAGCGTCATGGTATTGTACATAGACTTGATAAGGGCACAAGTGGACTTATGGTTATAGCAAAAACAAATGAAGCTCATGTGGCATTATCAAGACAGCTTGAGGACAAAACAATGGGTAGGTATTATTTAGCTATTACAGATTTACCTTTAAAAGATGATATGACAATATCTCAACCAATAGCAAGAAATCCAAACAATAGATTAAAAATGGGAGTTGTAGCTAACGGTAAATCAGCAAAAACATCATTTGTAAAAATATCTTTGAGCAATAATGAAAAGTATGAGTTAATAGCTGCAAAATTATACACAGGAAGAACTCACCAAATAAGGGTACATTTAGAGTCAATAGATAGGCATATACTTGGAGATAGTTTATATGGATTTAAGGGCAATATAGATAAAATTAATAGAGTTTATCTACATGCATATAGTTTATATCTAAAACATCCAACAACAAATCAAGAGATGATTTTCAATATAGAACTACCAGAAGATATGAAAAATTTTTATATAAATAACTTTAACAAGGAAGATTTTAGTGAAAAAATTAACAACGAGTATATTATTAGCAGGTTCACTAATAATATTTAATGGATGTCAACAAGATATAAAGGTTAAAGCACCGTCAATAGATATCAATATGCAAACAGTTGATTATAAATCAGTTAAGTTTATTAGCGATTATAAATCAATTGCACTAGAGTGGCAAAGTGTAAAAAGTCCTAATGCGCAAGGGTATTATATATATAGAGCAAATATGCAAGAGGATGGTATAAAATTCAAAAGAGTAGCTACACTTGAAAATAAGTATATTACACACTACTTAGATAAAGGTTTAGAGTCTAATAGTAAATACTCTTATGGTATCTCCGTAATTGGTAAAAATGGGGTTGAATCAACAGCAAGTAGGTCTGTAGTAGCAAAAACATTACCAAATCTACAATCTGTTAGTTTTTTAACTACAGTTAACAAATTGCCAAAACAGATCAAGATACTATGGAGACCACATGAAAGTTCTGCAATATCAAGTTATTTAATTGAAAGAACCTCTCCAGTGACATCTAAATGGGAGAAAATAGCTGAGGTTAAAGACAGGTATAGTGTAGAGTATATTGATAAAAATTTAGGTGACAATGATGTCTATATGTACAGAATAAAAGCTGTAACTTTTGATGGTATTATTTCAGATTTTAGTACAATGGTTCAAGGTACAACGAAACCATTACCAAATCATATAGGCAAATTAGAATCAACTACAAATTTACCAAGAAAAATACAACTATCTTGGACTCAATCACCAACTAAAGATATATTTTTATACAATATTTATAGATCAAGTAGTGCAGATGGAAGTTACACTAAAATTGCGAAAGCAAGAGCAGGTGACAATAGATTTGATGATACTATAAATGAAGATGATAAAATATACTTTTATAAAATTACTACAGTTGATAAAGATAATCTTGAAAGTGATATAAAAGAGATCTCTCCTGTTATGGGTTCTACACTAAGTAAGCCAAGGGTACCAAAAATAACATTAGCACAAATACAAGGAAATAAAATCATTTTAAACTGGGAAGCTTCAGATGATAGAGCAGTTTCATACAACATATACAAAAGTGTAAAAGAGAACTGGAATAGTGAATCAAAATTAATTCCAAATGTTACTGGATTGAGATTTGAAGATCCTGATGTTGTAAGGGGTATTGAGTATAGATATAGTATTCAATCAGTTGATAAGCATGGAATAGTATCACCTAAAACATTTGAAGTATCACAGATGTTACCAACAATTAAAAATATTCCAATTAAATAAAGATTAAAAATGCCACATATTTTATTAGAGACACATAGTGATATTAACCTAGAAAAGAGGGATGATTTAAAATCAACATTCACTTTTTTAGCAAAATCAAAATATGATGAAAAAATAGGTGTAGAGATTGAAGAGAAAGAGACATTATTAACAAAAGTTAAAAAAGATAATAATGACTTAATTAAACTTGATATATCTACAAGATTAACTCCTGTAGGTTTAATGAAAACTGCATTAAATGATTATGCAGTAGTTTCAAAAGCTAATATTTTGTTTTCAAATACAAACTCTATTCACCATAATAAGATACTACCTGAAGAGACTTATCTAAAAACAATTGAGTATTTTACAGGTGAATTTAAAACTACTAAAGAGATTTGGGTAGAGGTTGGATTTGGTAGTGGACATCATTTACTACATCAAGCACAGGAGAACCCTGATAAAATTATAATAGGTTTGGAGATACATACTCCATCTATTGAGCAAACTTTAAAACAGGCAAAATTACAAAATATTACAAATATTCTTGTAGTAAACTATGATGCAAGGTTATTTTTAGAGTTTTTAAAATCAAATAGTGTTGGTAGAATTTTTGTACATTTTCCAGTGCCTTGGGATAAGAAGCCTCATAGAAGAGTTATGAGTATTGGATTTATAGAAGAAGCTTTAAGAGTTCTTAAAATTGATGGTACACTAGAGCTTAGAACAGATAGTCCAAACTATTTTGAGTACTCTAGTTCATTATTAAAGCATTTTAAAGAGTATCCAAATGAGATATTTAAAGATAAAGATTTAGGTGTAGTAAGCAAGTATGAAGCTAGATGGAGAAGACAAGAGAAAAATATTTGGGATGTTATTATAAAATCAACAAAAAACTCTCAAGAACCAACTTTTGAAGGTAGTTTTGATTTTCCGAAAAATTTAGATATTGAAAAGATAAAAGAAAATTTACCTAAAAAAGCTATAATAAAAGATGAGTTTTTGGTACATTTTGAGTCTTTTTACGATATCACTTTTGCAGATAATACAAAAGGTCTTTTATTAAAAGTTATTATGGGAAGCTTTAATAGACCAGTTGCTAAAAATATAATAATAGAAGATAATAAAGCTAGATATTTTCAAGGCAATCCAATAGTTACAAAAACAAATTTGGAAGCACATAAAATAGTAATAGAGAATATCTAGTGATTCTTGCTACTAATATAATGCTATCTTATGATAACAAAAGAAAAATCATTGAAAATGGTAATTTTCGTATCAAAGAGAAAGAGTTTATATTTATAAGTGGCAGTAGTGGAAGTGGTAAATCTACACTTTTAAAGTCTCTTTATGGTGAGCTTAAAGTTAAGTCTGGCCATCTATTTGTAAACAAAGTAGACCTTTCAAAAAACAACTATAGTAAACTTTTAGATTTAAGAAAAAACCTTGGAATTATTTTTCAAGATTATAAACTCATTAAAGAGTATACAATAGAAGATAATATAAAGTTACCACTGAAACTTCAAAATTATGATGATAAAATATCAAATAACCAAGTTACAAAATTATTAAAACATGTTAAATTAAGTCATAGAGCTGGAGCATATCCTGATGAGTTAAGTGGTGGGGAACAACAAAGAGTAGCAGTAGCAAGAGCACTAGCACATAATCCAAGCTTAATACTTGCAGATGAACCAACTGGAAACCTAGATGACTACTCTTCAGATGTTATTTGGAAACTATTAAAAGATGCGAATGAACACTTAGGTATCACTGTAATAGTTGTAACACATAATATACCAACTAGCTTTGGTATTAAGTACAGAAGATTTAATATTGATGATGGAGTTATATATGAGGCTTCTTAAGTCTTTTTTATCTTTTACTATGCCATTGATGATAATGCTTTTGACATTTTTGGTTTTTCTATTTGTCACTAAAGTTGTAGATAACTATAAATATAATATAACTGATGATTATTCAATATTAATAATATCCAATACACCACTTACTAAAATTGATGAAGTTGCTAATCTTAAAGTTAAAGAGTTAGTTATATTACAAAGAAAAAAGATTATTGATGATATTAAAGATAATGTTTCTGAGTCATCACTTAAAGTATTAAGTACTAAACTACCATATTTTTACAAGCTATATCTTAATGAATTTCCAACAAGTTCTAAGTTAGAACAAATAAGAAAAGAGCTTACAACAATATCTAATATTAAAAGAGTTGAAACATTTTCAAATGATCATAATAAAATATATTCAATATTGATTTTGATACAAAATATAGTTTTGGTGTTGTTTATAGTTATTTTAGCTCTTGCTGCACTACTTTTATGGCAGCAAATTAAGATATGGATGTTTGAACATAAAGAGAGAATTAATATAATACAGTTGCATGGTGGTTCTATTTTTTATAGTTCTAAGCCTATTTTAAAAGTTATGTTTTTAAGTACTTTATTTTCATCAATTATTGTTTGTTTAATTGCTTATTTTGTATTAACAAATATAGCAACTATTTTACAGCCTGAAATAACTAGTTTAATCCCTAGTTTCCAAACCTTTCAATTTGACTTAATTAAAATACTTTTTTTAGCTTTTATTATCCCATTTATTGCTTTTATGGGATTACTTATTAAATATAAAATTAAATAAATATGAAACCACTTTTTATTTTTATAGCACTTCATCTATTACTTTTTTCATCAGTAAAGGATATTGAAAATAAGATTGATAATAATAAAAAGAGATATAACAATGAACTCAAAAATAAAAAAGATCTAGATAAACAAATTAAATATCTTGCAAACTTAATAAATAAAGAAGAATTGAGATATAAAAATATTGTTCAAATTTTAGATAATACCAATACCACTTTAATGCTAAATAGATTGAAATTAAATAGGGCAAAAGAATCTTTAATAAAACTACAAAAATCATCAGCAAATTTAGAAACATCAAAAAAACAAATTGAAGATGATGTAATAAATTTTGTAATAGAAAAATACTCAATGAGTATGGGGATAAAACAAGCAAATAAAGAAACACTTCAAGAGTTAGTTGATAAAGAGGTATATTCTTTGGTTTTAGATAATGCAAAACAGGAAGTTTTAGATCTAAATATTGATTATCTAAAAGTAAATAGAAAAAGAAGAAAAAATATTGATAAAACAACACAACTATCAACTTTTATAGATGAGCAAGAGCAAAAGTATAAAGAGTATTTGAAAATGAGTGATGATCAAAAGAAAGTGATTGGGTCATTAGAAAAAAAACACAAAGAGTATCAACAACACCTAGAAAAGATAATAAAAAAACAAAATAAAATTACAGATCTTTTAGGTAGTCTTAATATCTTAAAAAAACAAGAGATTGATAAACAAAGAGCAAAAGAGCGAAAAGCAAAAGCAAAAGCTAAAAAAGCAAAAGCCTTAAAAGCAAAAAAAGAGAAAGAAAGATTAGCAAAAGAGCGAAAAGCAAAAAAGAGGTTAGAGGCAAAAAAGATAAAGATATCGAAAAAACCTAAACAACAAGAGGTGAAAACAATCTCAAGGGAAGCTTTAGATGAAGATATTGATATTGAGGTTAGAAAACTTGGTTCATCAACAAAAGGTATTAAAATATCAAAATATAGAGGTAGTAAAACAATAGCTCCTTTAAAATCATATACTATTACTAAAAAGTTTGGAAAATATTATGATGAAGTATATAAAATGGAACTATTTAATGAATCTGTATCTTTAAAAACTAAAAAAGCTAATGCAAAAGTACTTAGTGTATTTAAAGGTCAGATAGTTTATGCAAAACAAAACTCTGGTCTTTTAGAAAATGTTGTTATTGTTAAACATAAAAATAACCTACATACAATATATTCACATCTTGACAAAATTTCTCCAACATTAAGTGTAGGAAAATGGATACCTAAAGGGTATGTAGTAGGAAGAGTAAATGATACATTACTTTTCCAAGCAACAAAAGATAGTAAATATATAGATCCAGAAAAATTATTTAAATAAGGAATAAAATGAAAGCATTAGCACTTTTTAGCGGAGGACTTGATTCTGTATTAGCTATGAAACTAATAGTAGACCAAGGTATAGAAGTAGTAGCAGTAAATATAAATATTGGTTTTGGCTCAGCAAATGATAGACTAGAGCATATGCAAAATATGTGTAAACAAATAGGGGTGCAACTTGAAGTATTAGATTTAAGAGAACTGTATCTTGATGAAGTTCTATTTGATCCAAAATATGGATATGGTAAAAATTTCAATCCTTGTATTGATTGTCATGGTTTTATGTTTAGATATACAGGAGAGCTACTTGAAAAATTTGGTGCTTCTTTTATGATAAGTGGAGAAGTTATAGGACAAAGACCAATGTCCCAAAGAAAAGATGCTATGGAGCAAGTAAAAAAGTTAAGTAATTATGATGAGTTAATAGTAAGACCACTTAGTGCAAAGCTTATGACTGCATCAAAGCCAGAGTTAGAGGGGTGGATTGATAGAGAAAAGCTACTTGATATAAATGGTCGTTCAAGAGAGAGACAACTACAAATTGCAAAAGATATAGGATTAACAGATTTTGAAAGTCCAGGTGGAGGATGTTTACTTACAGAGATACAGTTTGGAAATAAGCTTAAAGATTTTGTAGAATATGATAAAGATATGAAAGTAGAAGATATAGATACTTTAAAAGCAGGTCGTCACCTAAGGCTTCCAAATGGAGCTAAAGTTATTATTGGAAGAAGTCAAGAGGATAATGAAAAGCTAAAACTAACCAATAGTAAAAGATATTATAAAGTAAGAATTTTAGATGCTACAGGACCATTAGCTCTTATGCAAAAAGAAGCAAGTAGTGAGGATAATCTTTTAGCTGCTCAATTAATAGTGACATATGGAAAAACACAAATGGAAACACAATACGAAGTTAAGTTTTTTGATGAAAATGATTCAACTAATGATATCGTTATAACAGCAACAAAGTTTCCAAATAAAGATATAGCAGCTAAATACTTAATATAATAAAATTTAATGGCATTTTGCAATGTTAATAAAAAATATTAATTATTATGCTAATATTCATTTATGAAAACAACAAAACAACAAAATGAGATATTAGAGGCTGTTAAACAGTATAAATCAATAAAGATAAATGCATTTGCAGGAACTGGTAAAACTTCAACATTAAAACTAATAGCAAATCAGTATAAAGAGCAAAAAATATTGTACCTTGCATTTAATAGTAGTATAAAGAATGAAGCAAGTGCAATTTTTCCAAATAACACTTATGTTAAAACAACACATGGTTTAGCTTTTAGTGCTATTAAAAAAAATACAAATATAGACCTTAGTAATTTAGTAAACTATAGAGCTATAGATATCTCTAAAGAGTTTAGTATTACATACAATCAAGCAATTGGAACTCTTAAAATATTTGAAAACTTTTGTAATAGTGCAAAAGATGAGATAACACCATCTGATATAGAACATCAAACAGCAAAAAAAATGTTTGACTATATGCTTATAAATAAACTAAAACCTACACATGGTTTTTATTTAAAATATTATCATCTTCTTTTAAAAACAGACCAAATATCACAATTTAACTATGATATTATAATGCTTGATGAAGCACAAGATACAAACGAAGTAACTCTAGGTATTTTTGAAGCATTAAAATCAAAAACTAAAATATATGTAGGGGATGAACATCAGCAAATATACTCATTTAGAGGATCAAAGAATGCACTTAATAAAATAAAATCAGATAAAAAACTTTACCTATCTTGTAGTTTTAGATTTAATCAAACTATTGCTTCCTTTGCAAATAAATTACTCAGTGTTTTTAAAAATGAAAAAGTAAGTATCGATGTTTTAGAAAACAGTGATGATACTATAAATACTCATGGATATATCTCAAGAACAAATGCTACACTCATATCTACAATAGCTCAAAGAATAGATTCTAGAAAACCGTTCGTAACTGTGCGAGATCCAAAAGAGATTTTTAATCTTACAAGTGAAGTGTATTATTTTTTAAATAATGATAAAAAAAAGATAACTAGAAATAGATTCTTAAAAGATTTTAATGATGAAGATGAGTTACTAGAATATGCAAAAGAGGTAGAGGACTTTGAGTTAAAATCAGCATTAAAAGTTGCTAATGAATATAAAGATAAAATATTTGAATTTCAAGATATTGCAGATAAGTTTTACAAAGCTTGGCAAAATAGGGCATTAAATGGATTTGAAAATAGATTATCAGAGATATTATTTTTAACAACAGCACATACAGCCAAAGGTTTAGAGTGGGATAGTGTAACAATTGGTGATGATTTTACAGATTTTGCTGATTTAATTGTTGATTTTGGATGTGATAGTTTAAAAGAGTTTCAAGAGGAACATAACTATTTACCAAATCAAGAATTACTAGATGAATTCAATCTTTTTTATGTAGCAATAACAAGGGCAAAAAAAAATATAATAAAAGATAGTGAGAATTTTCACTATTTAATGGCAAAAAATATTGATAAATTATTAGATAGTAGAATTAAAGAGACAAAACAAGATATAGCTAATATTGTACAAAATAAAAAAGTAAGTGTATCAAAGCTACAAAAAGAGGATAAACAGCTATTAAGACAGTCAAGAAATGTTGAGGATGGAAAAGCAAAAAATAGTGGATTAAAATGGAGTTTAGAAGATAAGATAAAAGCAAAAAGTATGTTTAATAAAAATAATTCAATTTATGAAATAGCTTCAAAACTTGAAAGAACTGCAAGCTCTATAATAGGTGAGCTTTTAAAAAGTGAAGTTATCACTAGAAAAGAGCAAATACTACTCTCTCAAATGATTAAAGAAAATCAAAAAAATGCAAAAAGAAGTAATCTAACAGTATAATACATTTATGAATACAAAAAGAATATATACACAAAAAGGTGAAGTTTTAGACTTCACATTCAGTCAAAATAGATATGATTTTATAGTTGATGAGATACCATTAGGTGAATTTAGTAATAGAGGTAACTTTTTAGTTTTAAAAATAAAAAAGATATTTATATCAACTTGGGATCTGCTTTCAATAATATCTGAGAAACTTGATATAGATGAACATCAAATAGGATATTCAGGATTAAAAGATAAAAATGCAACAACTACACAATACATAAGTATACCTTTAAATAAAAGTAGAGATTTTAAACTTTTAAATAGTAAATATATAGAGGTTTTAGATACATTTAGACACCATGAAAAGTTAAAAATAGGTAACTTAAAGGGCAATAAATTTAAAATAACTCTAAAAGATATTAACCCTGATAATTTAATGACACTATATAATAGAATATCAAAAATACAAAAACATGGAGTCCCAAACTATTTTGGATTTCAAAGGTTTGGAAAAGATGAAAAATTTGATAAAACTAGAGCAATTGTATATGGCGAAGAGATAATAAAAGATAAAAAACTTGAAAAATTTATGAAGTTTACATACCAAAGTTATTTTTTTAATGCTTGGCTTGCTAAAAGAGTAGAGCTTTCAAATGAACAATCATTAAATAAACTATTAGTTTTAAAAGGTGATATATTTGAAGATAAAAGCAAAAAAGTAATAACAGGTTTATTACCAGGACGAAATGTAGTAAGAGCAAAAGATGAAGCAGGGGAGATAGAAAAAGAGTTTGACGATATTTTTATACATGAAAAAGGTTTAAGAAGAGCAGCTTGGGTATATCCACAAAATATAAAAAATAAATATATAAAAGAAAAAAACTGGATGGAGTTAGAGTTTAGCTTACCTAAAAGTAGTTATGCTACTGTTGTTATAGAGGCTATTGCAAATAAAAACTTTGGACATTAGCTAAAGTTTTAATAGTGATAAAATAAAAAAGGCTCTAGATTAACTCTAGAGCCTTTTTTGTTTATTTATTATCTAAAGAGAAGTGATTACTTCGCTTTAGTTTCATCAGAGTATTTATACCCTAAGTCATAAGCTTTTAAGTTTATCTCATGAACTTTTGCAGGAACTTTTGAAAGCATTACCTCTTTAAGTAAATCTTTATCAATAGCATCCATATAGTTATTTGCAATAGCAAGTGCAACAACAGATTGAGTAATAACATTACCAACTTCTTCTTTTGCTATTGTAATAATAGGTATCTCAACAATATTCCATGTTTTTCTATCTTCTTCACTTGCTTTTACAAGATTTGGCTCAATAACAATTGTTCCACCTGGAGTTACACCATCTTTAAAAGAGTTGTAACTTACTTGTGCAACAGATAACATAAAGTCAATCTCACCATCATTTGCATAAGGGTAGAATATTTCATCATCATCAAGAGTAATATCAACAACAGTTGGTCCACCTCTTACTTGTGAAGTATATGTAGCAGTTTTTAATCCATGCCCACCAGATTTAATTTTTGCAGCTGCAAAAATTTCTCCAGCAAGAAGAACACCTTGTCCACCAACACCTGTAAATCTCATTAGTTTTCTAGCCATGTGTTACTCCTTATATTTTCTTCTCAAAGTCATCTTGAGTTATTTTAGCTCTTTTACCTTGCTGTACATCTTTAATATCTTCGTACATATCACAGTATTCTCTAACTACAGTATCATGTTTTAATACACCTGTTGGGAACATATTTAACTGCTCTTCAGGAGAAAGTTTTTCATACTTAGACAAAGGAGTTGTAATTTTATCAATCCAGTTAAGGTTATCCATAGCTGAAACCATTTTATTCTTTCTTCCAAGGTTAATATGACAGTTAGACATAATATCAAAGAAAGAGAAACCTCTATGTTCAAAACCTTTGATTAATAATCTTTCAAGTTTTTTAGGATCAAGCATTGTTTCTCTACCTACCCAAGAAGCACCAGAAGCAATAGCAACTTCACAACCATCAAAAGTTGGATCAATATTACCAGCTTTTTGAGTAACAGTCCACATACCTTGAGGAGTAGTTGGAGATGTTTGAGAATTTGTAAGACCATAAATAAAGTTATTAATCATAATAAAGTTAATATCAATATTTCTTCTACAAGCATGAATTGTATGATTTCCACCAATAGCAAGTGCATCACCATCACCAGCAACACAAATTACATGTTTGTCTGGGTTAGCAAGTTTTACACCTGTAGCATATGCTACAGTTCTACCATGAGTAGTATGGATTGTATTAAAATCTACATAAGAAGAAAATCTTCCTGAACAACCAATACCTGAAACTACACAAACATCATCTTGCGCCCATCCCATTTTTTCGATTGCTCTAATTGTAGCTTTAAGAATAACACCATCACCACATCCCCAACACCATAGTGTTGGCATCTTTTCAAGTCTTAAATATTTATCATAATTAAATGCCATTTTAAAATACCTCCTTAACTTTTGCTACAATCTCATGAGGAGAGATAGCTCTACCATTTACTTTATAAAGACCTTCAAGATCAAGTCTACTTGATGCTCTTTCAATCTCTTCAGTATATTGTCTAATATTTAATTCAACACAAAGTACATTTTTAATCTTATCAGTATGTGATTTAATTGTTTTTGCTGGTGATGGCCATAAAGTAATTGGTCTAAATAAACCAGCTTTAATTCCATCTTTTCTTAAGTGTCTAATAGCCTCTTTAGCTGCAAGTGAAACTGAACCATAAGCTATGATTAATACTTCACCATCGCTACCATCCATATCATCTAACATAAACTCTTCATTTAGTTCAATCTCATCTTGATGAACTACAACTTTATCTTCAAGTCTTTGAATAAGTTTTCTACATGTATTAATCTCTTCTGTTGGAAAACCATTTTTGTCATGGTGAAGACCTGTATAATGGTATCTGTATCCTGTAAACATTGGATTTAATACTGCAGGCTCTGTTGGACCACATTCGTATGGAAAGTATTCTTCAGAAGGACCATCAAATGTTTTTCTTGGAACAATTCCAGCTTTTACATCTTCAAGTGTTGGAAGTACTGCTTTACCATGCATATGACCTAAAGTCTCATCAGTAAGTACAATAACTGGTTGCATAAATCTATCAGCTAAGTTAAATGCTCTTACAACTTCAGTATAACACTCAGCTAAGTTACCAGCACAAAGTGTGATTGATCTGTAGTCACCATGAGATGGATTAGATGCTTGTTTAATATCACCTTGTGAAACTCTTGTTGGAAGACCAGTAGATGGACCACCTCTCATAACATTTACACAAACTAATGGTACTTCAGCCATTTGAGCTAGACCTAAGTTTTCTGCTTTTAAACTCATACCTGGACCAGAAGTTCCAGTCATAGTTCTAACACCAGCCATACCTGCACCAATTACAGCACAAATTGCACCGATTTCATCTTCCATTTGTATACATGCACCACCAACTGCAGGTAGTAAATCAGAAATTGTATGCATAATTTCACTAGATGGAGTTAGTGGATATCCACCAAAAAACTCACATCCAGCATCAACTGCTGCTATTGCTGATAAATCATTACCAGTAGATATTATTTCTCTAGTTGCCATTCATATTCTCCTTATTTACCGTAATTTAAAGGTAATCTGTAATTATTTTCAACAATAGCTACTTGTCTAGCTTTTGCTTCATCTGTTAACTTAGCAAATGAGTAACCATCTGTTTTTTTATCTGCAACATATATTGCAAAATCAGGACAGTTTAATTCACAGTCATTACATCCAATACACGACTCAGGATGCTCGATACTAATCATAGCCCCTAAAGTTGATGTTGGTTCTTGTTTCATTGAAAGTACACCAGCTGGACATACTGCAACACAAATATCACATGCTTTACATCTTGCTGTATCAACCCATACTGGAGTATTTTCAGGTGCTTTTATTAAAGACATATTTTCCCCTTCATTATTCAATTAATTTAAATAGAATATACGAGTTCCACTATTGTTTTTTTTGGATCACATCATACATTACTGAGAAAATGATATCAGATTTTATTGATAGTAGTTTGAATATAGGAATAGATTTTACAATGAATTGGTTAGGTGTTACGATATGAAGCAGATTAAATAGAAGAGTTATATTAATAAAATATAATTTCAACCCTTCTATTTTCAAATCTCCCATCTTTTGTTATATTTGAAGCGATTGGTTGAGTTTCTCCATACCATTTAGTTTTGATTCTACTAGAATTAATCCCATTGCTTATGAAAAAGTTACGAATAACATTTGCTCTTTGTTTTGATAGATGTTTGTTGAATTTTTCTGAAGCTGTTGAATCTGTATGCCCTATAGCTAATAGTTTATATCCAAAACACTCTTGAGCTATTTCCAAAATAACATTTAATTTATCTTGAAACTCTTTTGTTAGTTTATATGATGATGAGTCAAAGTTAACTACCCTTTTTACCTTTTGAGTACATCCGTTAGCATCAGTACAGACGCCATTGGGCGTAGTAGGACACATATCAATATCATCAGGTACATTATCATTATCCTGATCGTCAGTATTAGTATTTGTATTAACTTGAATGTTTTTTTTAGACTGTTCATTTTGGTAAGGATCAGCATACTCAATCATTATCATATCACCATCTAGTGCTAGAAGGTTAATTAAAAACAAAGCATTAATCGATAAAATTTTTATTAACATAGTAAAATCTCCAATTCATTTTAATCTAATTATAAGATTTGGTAACTTAAATACAAGTTATGATAATATTCATTATGGATTTTATATATTTATTTGTTTTCTCTTTTGCAGCTGCTACTATTCTTCCACTTGGAAGCGAAGCATTACTATTATATCAATTGTCAAATGGGTTAAATATCTATTTGTTGTTACTTTTTGCAACACTAGGAAATACTTTTGGATCTATTTTAAATTATGTTATTGGCTATAAAGGTGAAGAGTATTTAGAAAGAAAGAAGATTCTAAAATATAATAAGATTAAAAAATACAAAAGTTTTTTTGATAGGTATGGTGGCTATACACTATTATTGTCTTGGGTTCCTATTATAGGTGATCCTATAACACTTGTTGCTGGTGGATTAAAGTATAATTTTAAGAAATTTGTTTTTATTGTACTTATCTCTAAGTTTTTTAGGTATTTGTTTATAATACTGAGTTTTTTATATCTTAGTTAGTTTTAGTTAGAATCTTTGTATTTATCTCTAATCTCTAAAAACCTATCAAGATTATCAAAAAAAAGGTCAATAAGTTTTGGATCAAAATGTTTACCTTTTTCATTTTCAAATAGCTCTAGAATTTTATCTAACTCCCACGCATCTTTATATACTCTTTTACTTCCAAGTGCATCAAAAACATCTGTAATTGCAGTTAATCTCTTTTACTCCCTTTATGTCAAGTTGATAATGTAGTTCATTATATTGGTAGTAAAATGTGTCCTCTAATTGGGTTTTAATTATTTCATCTATTTTAGATATATTAAAATCTTTGAAGTTTTTAATATGTTCGAACTCTTTTGTAGCGCTACTATTAGCAAAATATATTTTACCATTTTTATCAAACATAAAAACTGCAGATGGATTATATTTTGGAAGATGTGACATATAGTAGTTTTTTAAAGAGAAAGTTTTATTTATTTTAAATATATCATATAAAAAACAATGTCTTTTTATACCAGTATATGCTAACACAGTAGAGAAAAGCATCAAAATATAGCATTGAGTAGTTATAGATATTATTAATAATACAAATGAAAGTATTAATCTTAAATAAGCATCAGAGGTTTTGACATTACATTGATTTGTATTTAAAAATGACATTAAAAATCCTTTATTTGATTAATTTTAGCATAATTGATTTTATAACACTTATATTTATAATATATGGATATAATGATTAGCGAATAAATCTATTCTAGCTTTTATTGGTCCATTTCTAGTTTTATCTTAATAATACTTTTAGTATTAGGATTAAATTTATATACAATTATTGTAGGGATGAAATTAGTATTAAAAAGAGTGATATTGTTCCTATATGTAACAATTAAAAGAAATAAATGGAGAATAAATAGATGGTAGAAATTACACAGAGTGAATTGGCAAGATTAAAAGATATAGAGTCAAGGTTTAACAGACTTGAATTAAGTGCTTCACAAGAGATAGCTAAAGAGATGATAAAAAATGCTAAAAATGTAAATAGTGTTTCAAATCAAAAAGTATCAGAGATTGAGATGATAAGTGCTCTTGTAAATAAGTTTATTGACAAATCAAATCAAATTGATGAGAAAACAACACATAACTTTAAAACATCTGAGCAATCAAGTAGTGAAAACAGTATCGTTATCTCTTTGGTATCTGAATTGTCAACATCAATAAATAGCTTAGATAGTATTTTTGATACTTTTATAACAACAATAGATTCATTAACAGAAGCAAATAAAGAGATTAGTGAGCTAGTAAAAGTTAATGATCATATCTCTATTCAAACAAATCTATTATCACTAAATGCAAAAGTAGAAGCAGCAAGAGCTGGCGATTCTGGAAAAGGGTTCTCAATAGTTGCAGATGAAGTGAAAAAACTAGCAGCATCATCAAAACAAACAACAAAAGAGATTGGTCTTATGATAACAAAAATATCAGATATGACAGAACATGCAAAAGTTCAATCAACTAAATCAAATGAACTTATTGACAATAGTGTAAAAATCGCATCAGATGCTATTGAAAAACTTAATTATTTAAACCAATTATTTTCACAAAATAAAAATGACTCAATAGAGGTTCAAAGTCTTGTAAACAATCAATTAAAAGATTCTGGAACTATTCAAATAAAAATTGATGAGTTATTAGATGATACAAAAAAAGAGATAGATGGAACATCTAAAAATATCGAATATAGTGATACATTAATCAGAAATTTAAGTATTTAGTATCCTTGTGATAATGCAAAAAGCCTATCTAAAATTTAGATAGGCTTTTTTATTTTTAAAAAAGTATTATTTACTTAATACTTTTTTTACAGCTTTTCCAATCTCAGCTGGAGATACAACAACAGTAACACCAGCAGCTTCAAGAGCAGCCATTTTTTCAGCAGCTGTTCCTGCACTTCCACTTACGATTGCTCCAGCATGACCCATAGTTTTACCTTTTGGTGCAGTTTGACCAGCGATAAATGCAACTACTGGTTTAGTAACTTGCTCTTTGATTAGTTTTGCAGCTTGAATCTCAAGATCTCCACCAATCTCACCTATCATAACGATACATTCAGTTTCTGGGTCTGCTTCAAACATAGGAAGAAGTTGATTGTAAGATAAACCAATAATAGGATCTCCACCAATACCAACAGCAGTAGTGATACCAAAACCTTCTTGAACTACTTGATTTGTACCTTCATAAGTTAATGTACCAGACTTAGAGATAAGACCAACATTTCCTTTTTTGAAAATACTTCCAGGCATAATACCTATCTTACACTCTTCAGCTGTAATAATACCAGGACAGTTTGGTCCAAGTGTTTTCATACCATGTTTAGTTGCATGAGCTTTTGCCATTTGCATATCTTTTACTGGTGCACCTTCAGTAATAATAACCGCAAGCTCTATACCAGCTTCAGCAGCCTCCATTACAGCATCACCAACAAAAGCAGGTGGTACAAATATCATAGAAACTGTTGCATCAGTTGCTTTTACAGCTTGAGAAACTGTATTAAATACAGGCTTGTCTAAGTGTGTTTGACCACCTTTGTTAGGTGTAACACCACCCACGATATTTGACCCATATGCTATACATTGCTCAGCATGGAAAGTTCCCTCTTTACCTGTGAAACCTTGTACTATTATTTTTGTATCTTTGTTTACTAAAATTGACATATCTTATTCTCCTCCCTTATATTCAGCAGCAGCTTTAACAGCTTTAGCAGCTCCATCACCTAAATCACTACCAACAATTAAGTTAGAGATATTTGCATTATTTAAAATCTCTGCAGCCTCTGGTGCATTTGTACCATCTAGTCTTACAATAACAGGTACATTTACATCAGTTATTTTTG
>JAYEMI010000074.1:0-2299 GCA_034718015.1 Campylobacterota bacterium
TTTTTTTGATACTTTCATCAAGAAACACACATAAATCATCTTTATCATTTATAGCTTTTAAGTAGTCATCTCTATGCTCATTAACAATCAGTGGTGGCACTATATTGTTTTGTATAGCTTGATATGCCATTAGTAATCTTCCTACTCTTCCATTTCCATCTGCAAATGGATGTATTCTTTCAAATTGGATATGAAAATCTGATATATCAAGTAAACTCATATCATTACTTTTGATTCTATATAGTAAGTTTTCAATATCATTTGAAATCATATGTGGTTGTGATAGTACTAGAAGCAGATGATAGTATAGCATTATCATCTATTCTTAGATCTCTTCTAAACCAAAGTATCTGTTTCACTATTTATAAGCCTTTGTATCACTTCTAAGAGCAAACTCTCTTGGATATGGGTTTAAAAACTTTTGTGTTTTTAAATATTGTTCATCAAATCTTATAACATAAAGGTTAAGTATCTTTGTGACTGCAACCAAAGGTATAATACCAGCTTTATACTCATCACATGCAATTAAAATAAACTCTTTCTCCTCTTGAGTTAAATCTTTTTTAAAATATCCAAAAATATGGAGAAGTACATTATATGTTTTTTTGATACTATTTTTTATAGCAATTGCTTTTAAAAAGCCATCTTTATATTCTTCTAAAATATCATCTATATCTTTTTTATCTTTGTTTGCTACTATTTTTCCAAGCTCTTTATAAGAGTTTTGCGATTTTGCATATATTAAGTATTTGTATTGTGTATGAAATTTGACCAAATGCTTCATCTGAGGGTTTGTATCTAAAAATTCCAAAAACTCTTTATATGCAAAAACTTGCATCAAAAAGTTCTCTTTTAACCATGGGTCTTGAAGTCTTCCATCCTCTTCAAGAGGTAAGTATGGATAATTTTTAAGAATATCAGCTGCAAATATACCTACACCTTTTTTCTCATTTATATTATTATCTCCTGTGTAGAGCTTTACTTTTTCCATTCCACAAGATGGTGATTTTGACTTAAGTATAAAACCAACTAATTCTTCATTCGCCATTTGATTTATAATATTTGATGAAGATTTTTTAAGCTTATTGGTTACATCTATTTTTGTAAAGTTTGTTATTACTTTTACTTCATTATCTATTTGCCTTAAAGCTATAGATTCTCTTGGCGTTCCAAATATATCCTCTTCAGGACAGTAAGGAACAAGCTCGAAGTAGTTTTTAAGTACATCAACTACAAATCTATCTCTTGATGTAGCTCCATCATAACGACACATATTCCCTAACAAACAAGATGATACACCTAGCTTCATAAATACTATCTCATACTTTCATACATATTTTTCAAACACTCCAAAAACAAAGGATGCTGATTTGGTGCTTTAGTTACTCTATAATCCTCAAATCCTAACTCATCTGCGACCTCACGATACTCTATATCAAGCTCACCTTGTGTTTCAGAGTTATCAACTGTAAATGATGTAGGATAAATAATAACTTTTTTATTAGTTTTTGCAACCTCTTCAAGTTTATCTTCAAGATATGGTCTTAACCACTCCATAGGTCCTAGTCTTGATTGGTATGCTACTTCAATATTCTTAAAACTTATACCTTGTTTTTTTAGCTCCTCTTTTGCAGCTTCAATATTTTCTAATATATGTTTTTGATAAAGATCACCTTTATCTATAGTTCTTTGAGTAAGTCCGTGAGCTGAAAATATAAGTGTAAAATCTTCACTTTTATCATCTTTTAAAGCCTCTTTTATACGCTCTACAATTGCTTGATTATAAAATATATCATCAAAGTAGCTATCTAGAGTTTTTATTTTATCTTCAATGCCATATTTTTTTGCTTCATCTACTAAGTCTTCTATACTTGACTTTGTGGTAGTGCTAGAGTAGTGTGGATACATAGGTATTGCATAGATATTATCATAATCTTTAAGCTTTGGAACAACCTCATTTGCAAATGGTGGAGTATATCTCATCACATGAAAAACATCTGCATCTACTATTTTTGCCAATCTTCTTTTCAATCTTTTAGTATGTCCTACTATTGGGGAAACTCCACCTAAAACACTATAGTTATGAGTAGCTTCTTTGAGTCTTTTTTTTCTTATGATCCAGCCTATCATAGCTCTAATTGGTTGTGGTGCTCCTATAATGTATTTGTCGTTAAACATATTCTTTAAAAAAACATCCACTTCACCAAGGTTATTTGGTCCACCCATATTCATTAATATTATTGCATTTTTTTTCATTTTATAACTCTTTTTATTTTATTGTATTTTATAGTTTTATTTA
>JAYEMI010000074.1:2399-7570 GCA_034718015.1 Campylobacterota bacterium
AATAAGAGCTTTTTAAAATATTTATAATTATTACTACTATATAGTGATCTCTTTAATATCTGCTATTGTTTTAAATGAATTATACACCATAGCAATAAGGTTTCTTCTATTAGTTTTTATTTTTTCATCTTCATGATTTACAAATACCTCATCAAAAAACTGATCAAGTTCAGGCTTCAAACTAAATAAAGCGTCTAGTTGCTCATCAAATGTAGTGTAAGAGCTATTAATAACAACTTGTAGTTTATTATATAGTTCACCCTCCTCTTTATCTTCAAATAGTGATTCATCTATACTAATATTGTCACTTGTGATATCTTTTACTATATTTGCAACTCTTTTAAAAGTATCACTTGCACTTTTGAAATCACTACTATTTACAAATGGATCTAAGGCTTCAATTTTTAGACATATATTTAATATATCTTTTTTATCTGTTCCATTTAAAACTGCTTTTATAACTGTTGGATTTACATTGTTATACAACTTATAAAGTCTTTCATTTAAAAACTCTGTTAATTGTTCTTTGTTTAAGTTATTATACTCTTGTATTGATTTATCTATTATACTATTTAAGTCTAAGTGTAGTTTATGCTCATAACAAATCTTATAAATTCCTAGTGCTGCTCGTCTAAGAGCAAAGGGATCCCTACTTCCTGTTGGGATCATATCTACACTAAATAATCCCATTAAAGTATCAAGTTTATTTGATAAAGCAACTATACATGAAAATGTAGTAGTTGGTAATTCACTATTTTCTCCATCAGGTAGGTATTGCTCTTTTAAAGCTGTACAAACTAGAGGATCTCTACCCTCTTCTTTTGCATAGTAGTATCCCATAAGACCTTGTAAATCAGTAAATTCATAAACCATATCTGTAACTAAATCAGCCTTACTAATCATAACAGCTTCTTCTAAAAGCTCGTTGTATTCAGATAAGTCAAATTCATCTGCAATAATAGATGCTATTTTAGATTCCCTTACGCATTTATCGTAAACACTTCCAAGTCCATCAACAAAACTTACTGTTTTTAAACCCTCATTTTGAAGTCCATTTTTTATATCATTATTCCAAAAAAACATCCCATCTGCTAGTCTTGGTCTTAAAACTTTTTCATTTCCAGCTTTAATATGACTAAAATCTTTTGTATATGCATTTGATACAACTATAAACTTATTTGTAATCTTTCCATCTTTGTAAACTGCAAAATATCTTTGATGCTCCTTCATTGATCCAACAATAACTTCATCTGGAAGAGATAAGAATTCTTCATCAAAATTTCCAAGTATTGCTGTAGGATATTCTGTAATTGCTACAATCTCATCTAGCAACTCTTCATCTATCTCAATTTTAAGATCACTATTTGATTCTATCTCTTTCATTTGTTCTAAAATAATTTTTCTTCTCTCATCTGGATATAATATAACTCCATGTTTATCAAGCTTACAAAAATAATCTCCAGCAAAATCAAAATCAAATTGGTCATAACTAACCATTCTATGTCCATAACTTGATTTTGTAGATTTCACTCCGTACAATTCACCATCAATTAAATCATCACCTAAAACAATACTAAGACCTCTAATTGGTCTAATGAAACTGTCAGTTCTAGTTGCCCATCTCATAGACTTACCAAAGTTTAGTTTAGAAATAAATTCATTTACCATATCGTTTAAAAGTTCACTTGACTTTTTTCCAACAACTGTAGATTTAGAAAATAAAAATTCACTATTTCCTCTTTTTGCTGTTTGAAGTTCACTTACATCTATTCCACATTTTTTAGCAAATCCCATAGCAGCACCTGTAGGTTTACCATCTTTATAAGCTATATTTACAGGAGCTCCCCATTGTTCTTGTTCTTTATCATCTTGAACAATTTTAAATTCTCTGTGCCAAAACACAACTCTTCTTGGTGTATAAAAAAAGTTAAACTCACATAAAAGATCATTTGCCTCTAAAATATCAGCCCATTTTTTTTCAATATGTGGCAACTCTTTTAAAAATGGTACAGCTGGTAGCTCTTCAACTACAATCTCTACTAATAATGGTTTTATCATTTTTTACTATTCCTTTGTTTCATTTTCTTTATTTTGCTTGTTTTGCTCTGCTTGTTCTAGCTTCTCTTTGTGTTTTTCAACTTGAGTTTCATTCATACCTCTTAAAAAAATAAAAAGGATAAATGCAAATCCAATCCATATAGCAGCATCTAAAATTTCTTTCATATATATCTCTTATTTGTTAGATTGTTAATAACAGCCATTATACAAAAGTTTCACTTTGTAGCTTATCAATTATACTGACAATGTAAAAATAGTGTATTAAAGTTTCTTAAAAGATTCACAAAAATACTATCAGATCTATTTTTAAGAAAAGTTTACACATAATCACATTGCAACAAATAAGATAATATATGTTACATTTAAAGTACCTAGCTCAATCTATATTTACAATCTTAAATAGTTAAGCAAATATAAGATATAATCGCATTTAAAATAGCAATAGGATGATATATTAAACATGTTAGAACATAAGGATTATAAGTATAAATTTGATGAAAATATATGTTCTACTTGTGATGGAAATTGTTGTATTGGTGAATCTGGATATATTTGGATATCAAAAGATGAGATTGTAAAGTTGGCTTCTTACCTTAATATAAATGTAGAAGAGTTAGCTTATAGATACCTTTTTAAAGTTGGATATAAATTTTCGATAAAAGAAAAACAGTTAACAACTAATAGTTATGCATGTATATTTTTTGATATAGATAAAAAACAATGTGGCATCTATGATGCACGTCCAAATCAGTGTCGAACTTTTCCATTTTGGGAATACTTTAAAAATAATATAAAAGAGGTAAAAGAAGAGTGTCCAGCTATAGTAGACTAAGCTTTATTTTTATAATTGTTTTTCTGACACTTGGTTGTGCAAAACAAAATAATATTTACGAAAATCATAAAATAAACTTTAAAGAAGATGTTTTTATCCTTCTAGCCTTAGATGGTCAGCAAAGATCAAAATACAAAACTAGTGCATTTTATTTTGAAGAGTTATTTAAAGTATCAAATAATGAGAATTATTTAAAGCAAGCAATCTCTAGTAGTTTTAAAAGTAAAGATTATGAAAATATGGAAAAGTTATCATTAGTAGCTCTAAAAAAGTTTTCAAAAAGTGATGAATATTTCACTCAACAACTTGTGATTTCTATGATTAGTTTAAATAAGCTAGATGAAGCATTAGATATCTCTTTGGAGTTATTAAAAAAATATCCTACTAGTGTAAATTACGAAATAGTTGCTAATGGATATTACGTAAAAAAAGACTTTTCTAATGCTGCTAGATATTTTGAAAGCTCATATTCAATTAACAAAAATGAAAAAACATTAATGCTTCTTACAACGATATTATATAGTTATTTAAATCAAAAAGATGTAGCTCTTGCGTATCTTGAGACATATCTTCAAACTAATGGTTGTAGCTCTTTGGTGTGTGATAAACTTATGCTTGTATATCAAGAACAAGGGAATATTGACGGGATGCTTTCAATATTAAGCAAAATGCATAATAAATATAAACAAGACCCAAATTTAGAAAAAACAGTTTTGTTAGTTGAGAATATAATAGTATCATTACTAGAAAAAAAAGATATAAAAAAAGCTATAAGGTTTTTGGAAAAAAACAAAACAGATGAAGTTAAACTTTTAAATCTATATTATCAAAATGGTCAGTTAAAAAAGGCATTAACTTTAACAAGAAAATTATATAAAAAAACTAAAAGTGCTGAACTTTTAGGTAGAATTGCAATGATAGAGTTTGAATTAGCAAATGATAAGAAAAAAGTATTAAAACATGTTATAGCTAATTTTGAATTAGCTTTAAGTAGTGGAATAAATAATGCTAGTTTTCAAAACTATTATGGCTACTTGCTTATTGATTATGATATCAATATAAAAAAAGGTATCTCTTTGGTTAAGCAAGCTTTAGAAAAAGCACCTAAAAATTTAGCTTATCTGGATTCTCTTGCATGGGGATACTATAAGCAAGGTAAGTGTGATGAAGCGATAAGTATAATGGCAAAGGTGATTGAAGTAACTGGCCTAAAAGATACAGAATTAAAACTTCATTGGGATAAAATAAACAATTGTAAAGGGAATAAATAAGATGATTTTAGATGAAATAATAGAAAAAACAAAGTATGATTTAGAAAAAAGAAAAAAAGAGTATTCTGTAGATTGGCTAGGTAGGAGTTTGGCTTATAATCCATTTCCTCCAAGAGATGTAAAGCCATATCTAGCAGCAACACCTGAAGAGCCAATTAGAATCATAGCTGAAGTAAAAAAAGCAAGTCCTAGTAAAGGGATAATAAGAGAGGATTTTGATCCACTTTTAATAGCTCAAGAGTATAGTAAAAACGGTGCAAATGCTATATCTGTTCTAACAGAACCACACTATTTCAAGGGTAACTTAGAATATTTAACAGGTATAAGAAGATATGTAGAAACTCCTCTTCTAAGAAAAGATTTTATAGTTGATAAGTATCAAATCGTTGAAGCATTAGTATATGGAGCAGATTTTATACTTTTAATAGCCAAAGCACTATCAAAAAAAGAGTTGCAAGAGTTGTACGATTATGCCTTACATTTAGGCTTAGAGGTGTTAGTTGAAATACATGATAAAGAAGATTTGAAAAAAGCTATGGCTTGTGGTGCACACATAGTAGGGATAAATCATAGAAATCTTGACACATTTGAGATGGATATGGAACTATGTGATAAATTAATACCAATGATTCCAAATGGAAAAATAATAGTAGCAGAAAGTGGAGTTAATGATACTGAGACAATTAAAAGACTAAGTGAAATAGGTGCTGATGCTTTTTTAATTGGTGAGCATTTTATGAGACAAGATGATATAGGTGCAGAGGTAAGAAAATTAAAAAATAGTCCAACGAATCTTTTTAAATAAGAGCTTTATGGATATTTTAGTTTGAGATTTGATATTATGATGGATAGATTAGAGTTACCAAGACTATCAAAACATGATGCTATAAATGATGCTATTATGACATCGATGATTTTTATTAAACTTAAGTAAAGTTATCTAATTGATGAGATGATTTTTTCAATATCAAGTTTTGAACTCATAGTATTTACAAATTCATCTATAGTGT
>JAYEMI010000075.1:0-2249 GCA_034718015.1 Campylobacterota bacterium
GGCAACTCTATAAAAAACTTAGCACCATTTTTTGTATTAGTTGCATAAAGATTACCGTTCATATGATTTGATATAATATCATAACTCATATAGAGACCTATTCCAGTACCAACTGATTGGTGTTTTGTTGTAAAATATGGTTCAAATATTTTTGGTAAAATCTCTGCGTCTATTCCACCAGCATTATCCTCTACAGATATCACAATTTTATCAGTTTCTTTTTGTAAATCGATAATAATGTGTTTTTCATCGATATCTCTCTCCTCTAATACATCAATTGCATTATTCATAATATTGATAATAACCTGTGACAGTTCACCCACAACTATTGTAACATTTATGCTATTTGTATAGTCTATATTGTTTATTAGTCTAATATGCTTATTATCAAGCCTAGTATTGATAATATTTAGTGCATTATCTATTCTATCTTGAACCTTTACCTCTTTTAACTCAATTTTTTCTTTTATAAAGTTTCTAAAAGTATCTATGGTATCTGATAGATGATTTGCATTTGATGTAATAGAATCTATAAATTTATATAGCTCCTCATCCTCTAGCATATCATACTCTTTTTTTATTTTTATACCTGTTGCGGCCGTTGTAATAACGCTAAGAGGTTGTCTCCATTGGTGAGCAATATTTCCAATCATCTCACCCATTTGTGCCATTTTATTACTTTGAGACAACATCTGTTCTTTATTTTTAATCTCAGTTAAATCCAATATTGTTATGATTCTTATTGATTCATCTTCTGCTATATAATTCACACCTCTAATTAATGCAGGGAAAAGTGTACCATTTGGTTTTTGTAGTATCGCCTCATATGGCATTGTTTCATCTTTTGAAAATTGCTCTTTTATCAAAGGCATTGATTCTTCAGAAACAAAAGTGAAGATATCATTTCCCAATATCTCATCTTTACTTTGTATACTAAATAGTTTTAGTGCCGATTCATTTGAATCTATCACTTTTCTATCTTTAGCTAATATTATACCTTCCATTGCAGTTGATAACATCTTTTCAAATTTCTCATTTGTTTGTTTTAAAACTTTATGATATCTATTGAGTTGATATTGTCTATATATTACAAATAAAATTATTATAAATAATCCAGCTGATATTTTTATTAAAAGATCATAATTTATAGATTGTGTTTCATCAATAGCCACATTTACCCAACTATTTTCTATCTCTTTTATTGTTTTAGTAGATATTTCAGCTAGTGATTTATCTAAAATATCTTTTAGTATCTCTTTATCATCTCGTACAGCAATTGAGAGATTAAAAGTTGAATCTATATACCCTGCAATATGTAAATTGTACAATCCAAACTTAGAGATATAGTGTGAAGCTACAGGCAATGTTGCCACTGTATAAAAAGCCTCTCCTAGAGATACTTTTTTTAATGACTCTTCATATCCAGTAGTTTCAATAATATTTATACTTGGATATCTCTTTTTTAGTTTTGCAATAAGTCCAGAGCCTTTTTTTCGTGTCATTTTTTTTGTCAATACTTCATCAAGTGAATTAATAAATGGTTTATTATTTTGTGTAATAATTGCTAATTTATACCTTAGATATGGTTTTGTAAAAGTAGCATACTTTTCCCTTTTTGTTGTTTTTGTTGCTGCTGGTAAAATATCACATTTTTTATCTTTGATAAACTCTTGAGATTCGCTCCATGATTTTGTTGCAATATGCTCAAACTTTATATCTAAATCTTTTTCAATATTTTTTAATACATCTATTGCAATACCTTTTGCTTTACCATTTTCTAAAAACTCTATTGGTTCCCAATTTGGATTATTACACATTTTTATTATTTTATTGTTTTTTAAATACTCTTTCTCTTTTGAGTTTAAAAAGTCTAACTTATTTTTATTTGTCTCATTAAGCCATTTTGATACAATTTTATTTTTCTCATCTTTGCTTATTAAAGACAACGATTTATTTAAAATAGATTGTAAAATTGGTTTTTTTATATTACTAAAAAAATGCAGGGGAGATGGTTCAAATGTATTTTGTCCAATCCCTTTTATACCAACTAATACATTTTTATTTAAAAAATCAACCACACCTATTTGAACATCAATATAGGCTTCAACTTTATCTTCTAAAACAAAGTTTATAGCTTCTTCCATATTTTTTACTTCAATTATATCTATTGATGGATATTTTTCTTTTATTTTAGGAATTGTTCCATAGTCTTTTATAATAGCTATTTTCTTATTTTTTAAATCATCAAA
>JAYEMI010000075.1:2349-7517 GCA_034718015.1 Campylobacterota bacterium
TGCTATTGGAGATGATGAGTTCAAGCCATTTATGACTCTTTTTTTTAAACCTTACTCAAAAGAATTTTTAGAAGATGTAAAAAATGAGATAAGTGCTATTAAACTATACCCTGCAGGTATTACTACAAATAGTGAAGGTGGTGTAGAGTCTATAGATACAGTAGCTCTAGCACCAACACTTAATGCTATGGCAGAGCTTAATATACCTTTATGTGTTCACGGGGAAACAAATGGTTTTGTTATGGATAGAGAAAAAGAGTTTATGAATGTATATGAAGCTCTTGCTGTTGCTTTTCCTAAACTAAAAATAATAATGGAGCATATAACTACAAAAGAAGCTGTTGATATGTTAAATAAATATGATAATTTATACGCTACAATAACTTTACATCACCTTTTAATTACACTTGATGATGTAGCAGGTGGTATGCTAAAACCTCACCTATTTTGTAAACCAATAGCAAAAAGACCTGTAGATAGAGATGCTCTTTTAGAGGTTGCATTAAGTGGTAATCCAAAAGTTATGTTTGGTAGTGATTCTGCACCTCATCCAAAACACGCTAAAGAGAATTGTGGTTGTGCTGCTGGGGTATTTACTTCACCTATTGCTATTCAAGTTTTAGTTCAACTTTTTGAAGAGAATAATGCTTTAAATAATTTACAAAAGTTTTTAAGTGATAATGCTTGCGATATTTACAACATGCAACCATCTTCAAAAAGTATCACTTTAGAGAAAAAAGATTTCACAGTTCCAAATATATACGAAAATAATAAAGAAAAAGTTGTACCAATGTATGCAGAGGAAACTATTACTTGGAGTATAGTATAAAAGAGATTTTTTAGTAACTAAGACGGAGAATACAAATTGTTAAAAGAATTTTTTAAAAAGAAAGAAAACCATCCTAGCTTATTCTTAGAAGAGTTACTTAAAGCTGATTTAAATATAGAAAAGTTAAGAGATTTTGTTTTCAGTAAAAATATAAATCTTAATTTTCAAGATAAAAACTTAGATAGTTATCTTCATATATGTTTAAAAAAATCAAAATACAAATCTGCAATTTGGTTAATACACAACAATATTGATTTAAAACTAAAAGATCAAAATGGAGATACAGCTTTTAATATCGCTTTAGAGATTCATAATCACCAAATAGTTGAAGAGTTATTAAAAACAGATGAATTTAATATAGATGAAAAAGATAAAAACAATCGTTCCATACTTCAAGATATGATTATTCTTGGAGATAATAAGATGGCAGAATTATTAATAAACAATGGTGCAGATGTAAACTTAAAAGATAATCACAACAGAAATGTAATTTATGATGCCGTATCATATGGCAATGAAGGTTTTATTGATTTTTTATTAAGCAAAGGTGGCTTGGAGCTTAATAATATAGATGATAATGGAAACTCTATAATGCATCATTCACAAGTAAAAAACAATGATAAAATTGCAGAAAAATTAATTTTAGCTGGAGCTGATACAACAATTAAAGATAAAAATGGTGAAACTTATCTTTGTAACACAGCTCTAAGAGGTATGGATGGTTACAACTTAGTTGATACTGCTTTAAAATATGGAGCTAATATTAACTCAAGAGTAATCAATAACAATACAATACTTATGGAACTAGTAACCACATCATCAAAACTAACACAAGATGAAAAAAGTAGAAGAGATAGTTTATTAGAAGTTTCAAAAAAACTTCTTACTAATGGTATAGATATAAATGCTATCGATGATAATGGAGACACTGCACTTTTTAGAGCCGTTAAAGTTGAAGATGTAGATTTGGTATCTTTTTTATTATCTGCAGGAGTAGATCCTAACATTAAAAATAAATATCAACAAACCGTTCTTCATGAAGCTATATATCAGGGGGTAAAATCTCTTGATATTGTTTTGCTTCTTTTAAAATATAATGCAAATCCATTGGTAAAAAATAATCATAATGAAACAATGTATGAAATTCTTAATAATATTATTTTATATACACATAATAAAAAAGAGCTAACAGACAAGTTTGTCCAGTCAAAGATTAAAAAAGATGGACAATATATGGTAATACTTAAAGAGTTATTACAAAATAATAAAGAGGATTTAAACTTTATTGATTCTACAGGAAATCCTCTATTTTTTAATCCACTTCTAAATGACCATTTTCAACTTTTTAAACTATATATTAAAAATGGTTTAGATATCCACAATACAAATAACGAAAATCATAATATATTTTTTGAATATGTCTTGACGGTTTTTGAAAACAACGATGAAGATATAGATTTTCAGAATAATATAAGTATGCTTTTGAGTTCTAAACTAGACCATAACTATCAAGATGAAACAGGCTGGACAATAATCCATAAACTTTTAACAACAAATTGTAATCTGAATCTTTTTGATATATTAACTCAAGTTGTATTGTTTGATTATGAACTTACAGATAAATTAGGTAGAAGTGTAATACATAATGCTGTATGGGGAGATAAGCCAACAATAATGAAAAGAATCCATAGTATAGATAGAAGCATAGTAAATATACCTGATAAGTATGGTATCTTACCTATTACTTATGCAGCTTTACTTGGTAGCCAAGACTTAGTTTTATTATTTATATCTATGGGTTCAAATGTAAAAAGTGGTTTAGAGATATCTGATTCGGCTATTGAGAAATTTAAACCAATGCTAAAAAACTTGTCCAAACTAACAGAAAATATAGTAGATGTTGATACTCTAAAAAATATAAATATGGTAGTAGATCAAGTTAAAAGAGATTTTAACTTAATCTAAAATATCTTAATCTAAATCTGTTTTTAAAATAGCACCATTTGAAGCATTTGTTACTAAAGCTCTATACTGTTGTAACCATTTAGATTGTAGTGGTTTTTTGATTGGTACAAAGTTTGCTTTTCTTTTTGCAATCTCATCATCACTTAAGTCTACTTGTAATATATACTTATCAACATCTATATGTATCTGGTCACCATCTTTTAATAACCCTATCATACCACCTTCTGCTGCTTCAGGTGATACATGACCAATAGAAGCACCTCTTGTAGCACCACTAAATCTACCATCAGTTATAAGAGCAACCGAATCACCTAGACCCATACCCATAATAAGACTTGTAGGTGCTAACATCTCTTGCATACCAGGACCACCTTTTGGACCCTCATATCTAATAACAACAACATCACCAGCTTTTACTTTATGATCAATAATACCTTTTATAGCATCATCTTGTGAATCAAAACAAACAGCAGTTCCTGTAAATACTCTCTCGCCTGTAATACCAGCAGTCTTAATAACAGCACCCTCTTTTGCCAAATTACCATAAAGTATAGCTAATCCGCCAACCTCGCTGTAAGGGTTATCAATAGTATGAATAATATTTGTGTCAATAATTTCAGCATTTGCAATTCTTTGTTTAATAGTATCTCCCATGATTGTAAGGTTATCTATAAGTACACCGTTTTCACCTCTTTTATCCATCTCGTGCATAACTGCATTTACTCCACCAGCTTTATCAATATCTTGCATATGAACTGTACTTAAACTTGGAGAAATTTTAGCAATATGTGAAACTTTTTTTGAAATTTTATTTATATCTGCAAGTTCGAAATTTGCACCAGCTTCTTTTGCAATTGCTAACATATGTAATACTGTATTTGAGCTTCCACCCATAGCCATATCAACAGCAAATGCATTTCTAACTGCATTTTCATTTAGGATATTCTTCATATTGAATTTTTCTTTTTCTACCATATCTAGTTTTGCTAATTCACAAACTCTTCTTGCAGCTTTTCTATATAACTCTTCTCTCTCTTTTGTAAGTGCTAATATAGTTCCATTTCCAGGTAGTGCTATACCCATAGCCTCCATAAGTGTATTCATTGAGTTTGCAGTAAACATCCCAGAACAACTACCACCACTAGGACATGCATTACACTCTATATCAGTTAATTCAGCTTCAGTAATTTGTCCCGCTTCAAACTTCCCAACAGCTTCAAAAGCAGTAGCAAGATCAATAGGTTGACCATCTTTTGTATACCCTTTTGCCATAGGTCCACCAGATACAAATACTGTAGGAACATTTACTCTTAAAGCTCCCATAATCATACCTGGAACTATCTTGTCACAGTTTGGAATAGCTATCATAGCATCAAGCTTGTGTGCATTCATAACTGTTTCTATACTATTTGCAATAATCTCTCTTGATGGAAGAGAGAAAAGCATCCCGTCATGACCCATAGCGATACCATCATCTACACCTATTGTATTAAACTCAAAAGGCACACATCCATTTGCTCTAATCTCATCTTTTATAATATCACTTACTTTGTCTAAAAAGAAATGTCCAGGGATAATCTCTATAAATGAGTTTGCAACTCCTACAAATGGCTTATCAAAATCTTCATCTTTTAGTCCAGTAGCTCTAAACAAACTTCTATGTGGGGCTCTTTGATGCCCTTTTTTTACCTCATCACTTCTCATAAAAAATCCTTTTTCTTCAAATATTAATAAATTATAGCAGATATTCCTAAAAAATACTTGACATTTAAATAAAAAATAGATACAATTCGCCCACTAAATAAATGGTGACTTATTTATTTACTATATACCTGAGCTTAATTTTATAATTTTGCTAAAACAGATGCGAGTGTGGCGGAATAGGTAGACGCGTTGGACTTAAAATCCAATTCCGGTTTCGGAGTGTCGGTTCAATTCCGACCATTCGCACCATATAAATTTTAAACATAATAAATAGAGAGTTGACAGAGTTGGTCGAACGTACCGGTTTTGAAAACCGGCGAGGGTCATACCTCCGGGGGTTCGAATCCCCCACTCTCTGCCACTTGTTTAAATTTTATACTTTTTTAATTATAGAGATACAAATATACCTTTGATGAATAATCAAAAATACATGCGAGTGTGGCGGAATAGGTAGACGCGTTGGACTTAAAATCCAATTCCGGTTTCGGAGTGTCGGTTCAATTCCGACCATTCGCACCACTAATTAATGATAGAGAGTTGACAGAGTTGGTCGAACGTACCGGTTTTGAAAACCGGCGAGGGTCATACCTCCGGGGGTTCGAATCCCCCACTCTCTGCCACTATACAAAATAACCCAATCAAATAATAATTTATCAGTACTATATGGAGT
>JAYEMI010000076.1:0-7315 GCA_034718015.1 Campylobacterota bacterium
AACTCTTTGATTAGCATCTATATCTGGTCTATCTAACATAACACTTATCTCTATATTGTCTAATTGTCCTATTATATTAAGTTTACTTTTTATGAATTATTACTTCTGTTGTCCAATTTTTTTCTTCTGGTTTTTTAAAGTTGTATTCAATTATATATTTATCTTCTTGAATCTCTAAAAGTACACACTCAGTTAAATTTTTATTTCTAGCACAAATTTCACCTGGATTTAGAAATAGCGTACCATTTATGTAACTTTGTTCAAAATAATGTGTATGTCCTGATATCACGATATCTGTATCACCACTCATATAAAAAGGTAGATGCATAAGCTTAAAAGTATTTCCTTTAATTTTAAAATAGTATGGTTCTTTATGGATATTATATTGATTTTGATACTGAATTAAACCATGGTCATTATTACCAAATACACTTATATTTATCAGTCCAGATTCTTCTAATATATCAAGATTTTCTTTAATCTCTAGATCACCAGCATGAATGATAAACTTTGCACCTTTTGATATAAGCATATCTAAAGCATCTTTAGTGAGTTTTGTTTTTTTATGAGAATCTGAAAGTACTGCTATTTTCATATATTATATAAACTCATCTGCAATAAGTTCACCAAATTCCCAAAATAATTTATGAAGTATTGTTTTGTCTTTTATTTTTCCTTTTAATTCACTATAAGAGTGATTGAATTTTTCTATATACCTAAAGATATCTGCAAGTGTATTTTCTCTATCATTGTAAAAGCTATCACTTTCAAGTGCTGCACTTAATATTGACTCATGAAATAGTTGTGTTTTTTTCAATATTTTTATATCATTTTTTACTGAATGAACTACAAACTCTATGTCATTTGTGAAATTCTCACATAGGTCATCAAAACACCCAAGTTGACTAACAAATTTTTTATCCAAAAGTAAGTCTGGGTTTATATACTCTAAGATTTTCCTTTTCATTTTAACATCATCATTAAACTTAATGAAGTCCAAAATAAAATACTTATTACTTTTAAGATGTATAGCATATCTCAAGTTTTCAATATTTCTTGTAGTAGCAGCAAGTGCTATGTCACTGTCTTGCTGGAACTTTTCAGGCATAAATTGAAGTATTGGTTCTTTATAGTACTTTTCATCATACTCCTCTTTTAGTGCTGCAGTCATAGCTAAATCTTGACTAGCTTTTAGCTCAGGAGCTATATATAAATATGTTCTATTGTACTTTTCTATTGCTCTTTTTGCAAATTCAAAATCTTTTAAAATAACAGGATTTACATTTTTTAAAATATCATCACCCATATTATTGTTTTTTATGTGGTGATTCCACATACTTCTTTTTGCTTCATTTTTTGTAGAGATACTTTGTGAAGTCACTCCTAGTAATCTTATCATTACATGTTTATTATTATAATAATCAGGATTTATAGCTTGTAACAATTGATTCTTTTCTAACCAATATTTAACATTGTCAAATACTCCATCAATAGCTTCTTTCACTTCAACTCTCCTTTTAGTGTCTATTGCAGTTTAAGAAAAATTATCTTTAAAAATACTTAAAAATAATAATTTATATACTTAGACTTTAATATTTAAACTAAGTTCAAGTGTTGGATATATTTAAAGAGATTATCATTTATAGTATATCATGTAAAGTATTGGCTTTATCCATCCATAGAGCCATCTTATCGTATTCTTTATTTTCAATCATATCTCTTATTTTTTTCATTTGATCATCAAACTTATCTAAAGAATCTAACATATTATTATGATTTTGTCTAAATATATCTGTCCACATATGTGATGATGATTTTGCTACTCTACTCATATCTCGAAAACCACCTCCAGCTAAAGATATTATATGAGTAGGTTCTTCGTGATTCATAACTGTATTAGCCAATGCAAAAGATATTGCATGAGGAAGATGAGAGATATAACAAGCATGAATATCATGAGTTGATGAATCCATATAAACTATCCTCATAGCAATAGCATTAAAAATATCTAAAACTCTATTTTTATGTAAATCATCACATTTTTCTAGATCACATAAAACGATAGTTTTACCTTCATAAAGTCCATCAATAGCAGCATTTGGACCAAATTTTTCTGTTCCTGTCATTGGATGTGCTGGTATAAAGTTTTTTTTAATTTTTTTTGGAACATTATCAACTATTAATTTTTTTGTACTACCAAAATCAATAATAGTAGTATTTAAAGATATATTTTCTAAAGATGGCATAAAAGCAACTATAGCATTTACAGGTATACAAAGTACAATCATATCACATGTTAATAACTCTTCAATCTCAACAACCTTTTCTACAAGGTTTAATTCCAAAGCTTGTTCTTGATGTTTAATATTATGATCATATCCTACAACTTGTGATGAAAGATTATGTTTTTTTACAACTTTAGCAAATGATCCACCCATAAGCCCAAGACCAACTATACCAAACTTCAGTTTTTTGTATTCATTCATCTATCTATTCCAATCTTTCAAAACTCTTTGAGTTTCTCTTTTCATTGTTTTTTCTTTTAAATCTTGTCTTTTATCGTGAAGTTTTTTACCTTTTGCAATACCAATATTTAATTTTAAAAAATTATTAGCATTAAAATACATCTTAGTAGCAACTATAGTATAACCATCTTTTGTGACTTTTTCAAAAAGCTTATTTATTTGTTTTCTATGCATCAAAAGCTTTCTATCTCGATTTTCATCTGGTCTATATGTAGTGTGTGTAGTTTCAAGTGGTGAAATATGCATATTTAAAATAAACACTTCATTTTTAATAATACGGATAAAACTCTCTTTAAAGTTCATTCGTCCTGCTCTTATAGCTTTGACTTCACTTCCTTTAAGCTCAATACCTACTTCAAAAATATCTTCTACTGTATACTCATGAAAAACCTTTTTATTTAAAAACTCTTTCACACTTGTTTTCTTTTTATCTTTTGCCAAATCTATTTCCTTAATATTTTGACATTATAGCAAATATCATCTTTTTTATAATAAAAAAAGATGATATAGTTTTTAAATAAAATTATTTACTAAAAATAACTTTATCTAAAGTTTCTGTTTTGATTTTCTTTACAAACTCATTTGAGGCATTTTCTAAAGCACTCTCTTTTGAAGTTGATGATCTACCTAATGTTGTTATTATTTTATTAGATACAATTTTATCATTTGAGATCACTGATAATGTAGTTGAAACTTTAGCAATATTCCAACCTCTTGCTAAATTATATTTTACTTTGTTATTTATCTTAATTAAAATATCACCTTTAGTACTTGTAGTCACTTTGTATTTTTGTTGATTTAATAAATCTATTAAACCATCTGCAAAATATTTTTCTTTACTATTTGTTTGTACTTTAATTGTTGAATTATTTTTAAGATTAAAAATCTTATCTATAAAAGAATCATATTTACTAAGATATACACCATGGTCAAATTCATTATTTATTGTATTTAAAACTATAGCTTGTTTTTTACCATTGATTATATTTGGATAAATATCTTGTAAAATGTGTACCTGTTCAAGTTTTTTATAATTTTTTAAAGAGTTAAACTTAGATGTTATACTTTTATCATTTATATCAAACTCTTTTTTCTTATTATCAAATAACTCTTGTCTGTTTACTTTCATTAGGATATAAAAACTATCGCCTATGTTTGAACTTTTTTCAACAGTAGCATTTGTAAACTTTACCTTTTGAACATCAATCTTTAAATCTTTTTTCATATCTTTACTATAACTACTACCATAGTTATCTCTTGATGTTTTTGTAACAGTGTTAACACTTGAGCCAACACTAACAATAAGTTTTGAAGCCATAGAGTTTAGGGCATTATCTTTTGCTTCTTGAATAGAATCAGCTTTACCTTCACCATAAATAAATAAAGAATTATTTATAGGTGCATTTAAATACCAAGATGGAATTTGTTTTCTCTCTTGTTTTAAAACCACTTTTCCTCCAAAACAACCACTTAACAATAAAGCGGCTGTTGTTGATAGTATGATTTTCTTAGAAAGGTAATTTTGGAATTTCAAAACCAGCCTTTTCATGTGATTTTTGTACTAATTGCCCTAATTTTAAAGTATCACCTTCACCATCTTCAATTGTTACCCATGTTGTATTTTTTGTAATTTGTTGAGAAGCTCTTAGTTTTGTAGTAGTTTGAATAACATCACAACTTTTATCTCCACTCATTGGATCTTCCATCTCATCAAATTGATATACATTAAATACTTGATTTTCAACAACTTTTAAATCTCTACCAATATTTACTTGAGCTATAATATCTTTATCTTTTGCTTTAATTTGTGTAATATAACCTTTTACTGCAAAATAGTTTGCTAAGTCTTCATTTAAAACAGGTAAAGCTTCTAACATTGCAGCTTTAATTCCACCTACTATTTGATCATAATTTGGCTCTTTTATTTTACCAATATTACCAGTTTCTTCAAGCTGTTTACTAAAAATGATTTTTCCAGTTTGAACATCAAGCATCTTAACTGTCATTTTTGTTGTAATTATCATACCATCAGTCATAGAAGCACCCATATTAAGTAGTGATCCTAATAGTCTTACTCCTTGATTATCATTTTTAGCAGTAACTTTTGCTAAGCCACCAGCAGCAGCAGAATTATCTCTATAGTTTTGTTCAACATTATCTATTGATCCTGTTATTATATATCTAACACCTGAAGTTTTACCAAATTCAACAGCTGAATTTGGATCAACTAAACCACTATCTTGAAATTTTAATTCAGCATCAACTTTATCCATATCTGATCTTGTAAATAGTTTTGCACCACCAGAGTTAACAATTAATGTTTCTAATGGTCCAGTAACAGAAGCTGATAGTTTTGCGTCAACACTTCTTTTTACATTTGTTACTTTAGATTTAGATTTTGTATCACTAGCAGCTGCCATACCAACTCCAATTCCAACAGGTGAAGCTACAATACCAGCAACAGCTGCAGACTTTTTACTTGTTTGTGATTCCCCTTTGGTTTGGTCAATATCTGCTTTTCCAAAAGTAGAGTTATTTGTAAAATCCATAACTGCTACAGTTGGCATAGCTGACTTATATTTTGGCATACAAATCTCTGGTATACTAACTTTTGTTTTTATTTTTTTTGGATACGATAATACATCTAATTTATTACCACCACAACCAGTTAATACAGCAATAGCTGCACCTGATAAAACTATATTTCTTACTAACTTATTCATTAAAATTCCTTATATTTTTTCTATTTGTATAATTTTAACATATTAAACTAAATTAATCTATCTAATTTATAGTTTTTATAATAAATTAACATAATGTATTTAAATTGTAATATTTAATAATTTATTGTACTACTAACACCTTTTGAGTTGTATATAATTTTAGGTATTTTTCTATATCTTCTTTTATGTGATAATTTTTGTTTTCATCAAAAAAATTAAAAAAACCAAACTTTTCAATTATAAAATAATCCCCTTCATCTAAAATATTTTTATCTTTATCTTTAAACATAACAACTTTGTTTTTTAAGTTTTCTATTAAATCATTTCGTTCTTGGATAGTAGTAGTTTGGTTTTCTATAGTATTTATAAGTAATGATCTTTTATTATAAAGCTCTTCAACTTTTGATATTTTTGGAAGCATATTTTTTGATACAATACTATCTATCATCTTATCAGCATAGTATATAAATTTTGCATATGTCATGTAACCTTTTTTATTTACAATTTTATCTTTATCTAAGTTTATATTTTCTAATAAGTATTTCAACTGATCATCGGGTATTTGTTCTATTCTTGCTTTTATAAATTCTTTATGAAAAATCTCCTCATAATCAATTATCTGTTTAATTATTATATTATAAAACTTAACTTGTATTTTAGTCATTTTCCAACACCTCCGCATCTATTATATCATCACTTTTATGTTCTATCATAAAGTTTCCATCAACACTATCAATTTTATACAATAAAATCTCCTCTTTATTAAAATCAGGATGCTGAACCTCTTGCCAACCAATTCCAGGTATCGGTATATCTTTTAAATAAAAATCATTTAACCAATTTATATTCTTTTCAAACTCAAGCCAGTCTTTTATGCGATCACTAACCTCTTTTGCTTTTCTAAAGTCCCATCTGTATTCTTGCTTTTGCTTTTGTTTTATACTTTGCTCTTTTGGTTTAAACTGTTTATGTTGTATACACCAATTTTCCCATACTTTTTCCCAAGATACTTTTAAATCTCCAGTACCTAAATAGTGATTTTTAAACTTTAAAAACTCTAAATTTGTATTTTCGTTATCAATAAACTTTTTAGCAAATTTTTTCATAGAAGTAGTTAAAATCATATCATCTTTTATTGTTGTTTTAATTAAATGATTTTTATATTTATTGTTATTTAAAACCCATCTTTTCCATACAGCTTCCCAATCACTATTCATAGTACCTTTACTCTGATAATATAGTTTAAAATCATCAAACATCTCATCTACATTTTTAACAAACTTTAACTTAGCATATTCTCTTAGTTCGTAGGTCAACATAAAGTTTGATGGTATTGATTTAGGATCGTTGTTTTGTATCTTTTTTATTGGTTCTACTTGGTCATTAAAATCACTAAAATCTACATCACTTGTTTTTTCATTATCAAATGACACACCATCAAATACATTTTCATTTGTAGTTTTATACATAGGTACACTAATGTTTTTTTCTAATTTGATCTTTTTTATAGTATTTTTGATTATTGTATTTAGTTTTACTGTAAGTGTTTCTTTACATAGGTGGACGGAATCTATCTCCATCTCATCTATCTCTTTTGATATAATATCTTTTAAGTTTTGTTTATCTAATTGCATCTATATCTTATTTAAAAAGATTAGTTGGAGTATTTTTTAATTTTCTTACCTCTGCACCTATTTCACTTAGTCTTTTAATCATTTCGGTATCATTAACTCCATTTTCTGCTACACTATTGTTATGGGCTTTATAAGACATTTACACACCTATTTATTAATCATCTATTTTGTTGATAACATCCAATATTGTGTATCACTAATTTTTTGTATTATACTGTAAACAACTTAAATATTGATAGTATTAATACTTGTTATTTTTATGCATTAGGTGTGGTCGGATTTACCTAGGCTTGTATGTGGTTATAGAAGAGTGTAGTAAGTGTTCTTTTTAGACGTTAAATCTAAAGTGCATAACATCACCATCTTGGACGATATAATCCTTACCTTCAAGTTTAAGTTTTCCAGCTTCTTTACATTTAGCTTCACCACCTAA